>CAZWZH010000025.1:0-33849 GCA_964638775.1 uncultured Pseudomonadales bacterium | reverse complement strand
CGCGGCGGCCGTTTCTCCATGAATGCCCGCACCGCCTCGCGGTGGTCGTCGGTGCGGGAGCAGCGCACCATGCGGTCGGCTTCCCGGGCCAGTGACGCCTTGAGATCGGCGCCCGCGGCGAAGTTGACGTTCTCCTTCATGTAGCGGATCGCCTCGCGCGGCCCGTCCGCGATCCGGCGGGCCAACTCGTTGGCGGTTTCCTGGAGTTCATCGAACGGCACCACGCGATTGGCGATGCCGAGGGCCAGGCACTCCTCTGCCGGAATGCGCCGCGCCGTCATGTACAGTTCCTTGGCAATTGCCGGGCCGACCAGCCGGGTGAGCAACCAGCTTCCGCCGTAATCCCCCGACAAGCCGATGTTGGCGAAAGCCGTGGTCACGAAGACCGAATCCGCCATGACGCGCATGTCGCACGCCAGCGCGATAGACAGGCCCGCCCCCGCTGCCGGCCCGGGGAGCGCCGCAATCGTCGGTTTCGCCAGCTCGTGCAACCGCAATGTCAGCGTTTCCTGCCGTTGCACGAGTTCGTCGACCGCATCCTGATGCGAGCGCGTCGGAACGTCCGATGCGCGCCCGCCGCCCATACCCGACACATCCCCGCCGGCACAGAACGCCCGGCCGGCGCCCGTAATGATCACCGCGCCGCAACGCTCATCTTCCTCCAACGTGAGCAGCACCGCACGCAACGCCGGCGTCAGCTCATCGCCAAGCGCATTGCGCTTGTCCGGCTTGTTGAGCGTTACCGTTCCGACGCCGTCTGCGATCTCACATAGCAATTCATTGGTGCCGGTATCGATTGTGGTCATGTGTCGTCCATCGAGTTGATCACCCTCATGGCAGTCGGGCTACTGGTTTACATTATTCCGAATAGTGTAATATTCGATGCCGATGATCGTTGGCTTCAAAGGCAAGGTTGCCAAGGATATCTGGTATACGAATCAATCCAAGACTTTGCCGCGGCACATCTGGGTCCGGGCCAAAGCGCTTTTGTCGATCATGCATGCGACTACTACACTTGAAGACTTACGGATAAAGGGGGAGCCACCGAACATTCGACTTCACAAATTGCACGGCGACCGACGAGACCATTGGAGCCTCACAATCAAACTGCCCTGGTGCATTACATTCAAGTTCAACAACGGAGAGTTTTCTGAAGTGATGATCGAGAACTACCATCGAGGATAATCGTGATTGACAATCCACTGCCCCTGCATCCCGGCAAAGTGCTTGCCGAAGTCTATATGGCGGAAATGGGCCTGAATCAAACCAGCCTGGCGAGTCGTTGCGGATGCGCTCACCGCAAAATCAACGAGATCGTCAACGGCAAACGTGGGATTTCCCCCTCTTTCGCGATTGTTCTAGAGTCTGAACTGGGTACAAGTGCAGAGATGTGGGTGCGTTTGCAGGCAGAATACGATCTCTGGCACGCCCGCCAGCAAGTCGCCTGACCCGACCTGTTCGCGACTGAACTACCGCAGTTTTCAATAGCGGCGCCGGCAAAAGCCCTACGCGTTCGCAACCTCGAGTTCGATCAGGTCGGCATACTTCGCCAGCGCCTCTTCCCTCCGCTTGATCAGGTGGTAGTCTGGGAAAAGTTCCTCGGTGCCCTGGTACCGACCGAGCACCTGGCGGGCAACCGTTACCTTGTGCACTTCGGTCGGGCCGTCGGCGAGCGCCATGTGAAAGCTGTCGAGCACGCCCGCGGCGAATGGCATCTCGTTGGAGACGCCCAGTGAGCCGTGAATCTGCAGGGCGCGGGCGTACACATCGTGATAGACCTTCGGCATCTGCACCTTCACCGCGGAGATGTCAGCCCGCACCGCCTTGTAGTTCTTGACCTTGTCGATCTTCCAGGCGGTGTGCAGCACGAACAGGCGGAACTGTTCGATGTCGATCCAGCTATCGGCGATCATGGCCTGGACCATCTGCTTCTTGGCCAGTACCTCGCCCTGGGTTTCCCGGGAGAGCGCCCGTTCGCACATCATGTCGAAGGCGCGCCGGATCTTGCCGACGGTGCGCATGGCGTGGTGGATGCGGCCGCCGCCGAGGCGCGTCTGGGCGACGATGAACCCCTGGCCGATCTCGCCGAGCAGGTGGTCGCGCGGTACGCGCACGTTGTTGTAGCGGATGTAGGCGTGCGCGCCCTCGCCTTCCATACCCACGCCCACGTGCCGGATCATCTCCACCCCCGGGGTTTCCACGGGCACGATGAACATCGACATGCGCTGGTAGGGCGGCGCCTCCGGGTCGGTTACCGCCATGACGATCAGGAAAGAGGCGTAGCGGGCATTGGAGGAGAACCACTTCTCGCCGTTGATCACCCATTCATCGCCGATGGCCTCGGCCCGGCAGGTGAACACCTTGGGGTCGGCGCCGCCCTGGGGTTCGGTCATGGAGTAGCAGGAGCAGATTTCGTTGTCGAGCAGCGGCTGCAGGTAGCGGTTCTTCTGCTGCACCGTGCCGTAGTGGGCGAGGATTTCCGCATTGCCGGAATCGGGCGCCTGGCAGCCGAACACCACCGGGGCACATTTCGCCCGGCCAAGAATCTCGTTCATCAGGCCCAGCTTGAGTTGCCCGTAGCCCTGGCCACCGAGATCGGGGCCGAGATGGCAGGCCCACAAACCGCGCTTTTTCACCTCGTGCTGAAGCGGAGGGATGAGCCTCGCGCGGTTCGGGTCAGTGAAATCGTTGGGGTGCCCGATGATGAAATCCAGCGGCTCGATTTCCTCCCGGACGAAACCGTCCATCCAGTCCAGTTCGCGCTGAAATGCGGGTTCCGTCTCAAAGTCCCAGGCCATTGGCTGCTCCCAGTCCGTAGAAAACGGGGTATTAAACGCAGGAGCCGGCCATTTGTGAAGGGAGCGCCGGAAAAGGTACGATCGGACCGAACCGGAGGCCGACATCGTGAAAGACGGGGACGGCGGATTGCCCGAAGCGATGCTCAAGGCACTGGCGGCGGACTTACCGATATTCGAACAGCACGGCATGTCGCTGACGAGCGCGGGCGATGGGCGGGCAGTGATTCGCGCCGTGGCCGAGAAGGGCATGGTGAACGCCCAGGGCATGGTGCACGGCGGGCTGGCCTATGTCATGGCGGATACTGCCAGCGCCTATGCGCTGCGGTCCATCGGTCCTCCGGGCGTCACCCAGAACGCCAGCATCACCTACCTGAAGGGTGCAAAGCCGGGCATGGAACTCGAAGCCGAAGCCCATGTGGTGAAAGCAGGCGCCCGCATCGTGAGCCTGCGCGCCGAGGTTCGCAGCGGCTCATCGCTCATTGCGCACGGCATGTTCAACTTCGCCCTCTTGTCCCGTTGAGCCGACGGCGAATCAAGCGGCTGCAGCGAAAGGAGCGGTTCAATGAGCCTTGAGTGGCCGACCCTGAACGAACTGACGCTGGTCTGGGCCTTGATCGCCCTGCCGGTACTGGTGGTGGGCCTCAAGGGATGGGACCCGGTCGGCCGCTGGGGCGGCAAGGGCCTGGGCTGGCAGATGGACAGCCGCTGGGCATGGTTTGTCATGGAAGTGCCGGCCTTCCTCACCATGCCCGCAATCTACCTGCTGAGCGGCAACTTTCACCTGGTCGGCAACATCGTACTGGTGCTGTGGCTGGCTCACTACGTGCACCGCACATTCGTGTGGCCGTGGATCGTTCCAAAACGGGACGGCACCGTCTCCCTGGCCATGTGCGGCGCGGCCGTCAGCTTCAACCTGATCAACGGCGCCCTTTTGGGCTGGTTCATCGCCTACGCCGCCGACTACCCGGCGCAGTGGCTGACGGACCCGCGGTTCATCGGCGGGCTCGTCGTGATGCTCGCCGGCGCCGGGCTCAATGTCTGGGCCGACTATCGGCTGTTGTACCTGCGCGCCCGGAGCCGCGAACCGCGGGTACTGCCGCGGGGCGGTGCATTCGAATACGTTTGCTGTCCCAACCTGGCCGGAGAAATCATCGAGTGGCTGGGCTTTGCACTGTTGATCTGGTCGCTGCCCGGCTCGATTCTCTTCATCTGGTCGGTTGCCAACCTGGTTCCCCGGGCTGTCTGGCGCCGCAACTGGTATCGGGAAAACTTCAACGACTTTCCAGCGAATCGGCGTGCGCTGGTTCCCGGGTTGCTGTAGCCGGCATTATGGTACTGCCCGCACCGGGCAGCGAGTTTGCATGCGGCGCATCCCTTTCGGCGCACGGCCACATCATCCTGCGGTATTCAAGGCTTTCGGACGAGCTTAACGCGCCGAAAGGGATGCGCCGCATGCAAACTCTTTCCCGAGATTCCGCGTTGTTCCTTCCTGGTCAGCGTCTCGGGGGACGGGTTCCAGACTTCGATGATTTAAGTCGGTTCTTAGTCTTGCGGATACAGGCATGCAGGCGCCTGGACGAGAGCCGTTACTCGCCAGCGCCCAGACGATAGCCGCGCCGCGCCTGGCGTTGCCGGAACCGGGCCGGCTCGATCAGGGTTTCGAGCGCAGGTTCCAGGGGTACGAAATCACCGGTCAAGCGGCTCGCGACGATCGCCGCCGCCATGGGGGCGCTGACCATTCCCATGGATCCGTGGGCGAGACTTGTCAGCAAGCCGGGCTGCAGTTCACCGATGATCGGTGTGCGGTCGGAAGCGATCGTGCGGGTTGACCGTACCCGCGCGAGCCAGCGGTGCCGCCGGCCTTCAAGAGTCCTGAGATTGTGCGCGGTAGCCTTGTGCGCGGGCCAGGCACGATGCTCGAAAGTGGCTCCCGCTACCACGCCCTGCCCCGTTGGCGCCAGATAGCCGTCTCCCACCACCGCCAGATGCGGGCGGGCGTCCATCGTCACAATGTCCACCTGCCCATGGACGTCTACAGTCTCCAGGAACCTTGCCGGCGCATAACTGCGGGCAGCGCCGGCACAGGCCAGCACCATCGGACGGGCTCCGGCGGGGGCGCCGAGCCCGAGGCGGACGGAAATGCGGGGGTGGTCGAGCAGCGAGCGGACGAGCACGGGCGGTTCGACGATGCCCGCACGGGGAAAGTACAGGGCGTTCCCGTCGAAATCCCAGCCGCTGACCGCCGATGCCTCGTCGCGCTTAAGCCGCCGCACCAACCCGCTGCCCGCATGGGCGCCTGCGATGCGCTGCAACTTGTTGCGGTCGAGATTTGGGCCCCGGCCCTGCACAACACCGCTCTGGATGAATCCCGGAAATCGGCTTGCCCAGGCCTGGCTGTAGGCATAGGCGTGGGCGCGCCAGGCAGCCTCCCGGCTGCGATCGCCCAGCAGTCTGGGATGCAGGAGCATGGCCGGAATACCGGACGCGCCGCTGGCGATGGCGGGTGCGGGATCGTAGACACTGACGGTAATTCCCCGTTCCGCAAGGTGCCGTGCGATGCTGGCCCCTGCAATCCCCGCTCCCGAGACGGTAACGCTGCCCGGTTCCGGTTCTCTCTTCAACCCTTCCCCGGTGTAAACCCCCGCCAGGCTTTCGCGCTTGCGGGGGCGCTGGTCGACCCGCCGCATTTGGAAACCGGCTGCCTCCAGGCACCGGCGAACGTGCCCTGCTGCGGTAAACGTGGCTACGGCAGTGCCCCGGGCAGCGAGTCGCGCCGCCAGTCGCAGCAGGTCGTCCCGCCACATCTCCGGGTTCCTGGCCGGTGCAAAACCGTCCAGGAACCAGGCATCGAAAGGCTGGCGCTGACGGCCGACCAGGTCGCGAAGCCCGGACGCCGCATCGCCCCAATAGAGGGATAGCCAGATTCGGCCCTCCGCCAGCACCCGACGGTGCCAACCGGGCAGCATGGGGGGATAGAGGCGTTCGAGTTCCCCATATACCGAAAGGTGCGCCCTGCGGTTCGCGGCGATCGTGCGGAAGTTCTCCGGATCGATGGGACGCGCGTCGAAACCGATATAGTGCAGACGGCAACCGTGCCTTAGCGCCAGGGCGGCGGCGACGGCAAAGTTGAGCCCCGTCCCGAAGCCCAGTTCGCCGACACGCAGCGTCGTACCGGCCGCGCCTGCCCTGCCTGCCATTGCGGCAAGGTTCGACGGTTCAATGAATACACGCTGCGTCTCTCCCGCTCCGTCTGCCGAGTGGTAGATGTCGCCGAAGTCCCGGGCAAAGGGCACCCCGTCCCGCCAGGCAAGGTCGGCGGTTTCGATCACGGCGCGATGGGCCGTTCCGGATCCGCTATCCATTCGCTCCAGGATCCGGGATAAAGGGCGGGCTCATCGAAACCGGCCAGGCGCATGGCCAGCACGTTGTGGGCGGCCGTTACCCCGGAACCGCAATAACAGACCGCGTTGTCATCCAGGCCAACGAAACGCTCGCGCAACTCGGATGCAACGCGAAAGCGGCCGTGCGCATCCAGGTTTTCCTGGAACGGCCGGCAACGGGCGCCGGGTATGTGGCCCGCTACCGGGTCGATGGGCTCCTCCAGGCCGTCGAAACGTCGCCTTGCCCGGGCATCGATGAGGCTGAACCGGCAGCCGCCACGGCTGATCTCTTCCACCGTAACTGTCCGGGTGAGCGGGGGGCGTAATGCAAAGTCGCCGCGACCGGGCAGATCGACCCGGGTGGTCAGTTCACCGGGCCAGGCTGCCAGTCCGCCGTCCAGGATCGCGGAGGCCTCGTGCCCGCACCACCGCGCCAGCCACCATCCCCGGGCCGCGAAAGCGCCCCCCGCATCATCGTAGAAGACCAACTGGTCGCCCGCATTGACTCCCCAGGCAGCGAACCGTTCGGCCATTGCGGATCGTTCGGGAAGAGGGTGCCGCCCGGCCGAACCCGGCGAAGCCGCCAGATCCAGATCGAGATTTGCATGCAACGCGCCCGGAATGTGGCCCTCGTCGTACGCGCGCCGCCCCGCCCCGGTGTCGCCGAGCACGGCTCGGCAGTCGAATAGACGTACCCCCGAGCCCACCCGGTCCAATCCTTCGATATCGATCAGGGTCCTGTACATGAACGCCAGCCCGATTTGACGCCGGGAATTCTAACCGGGTCGGATCAGCGTCGCGCTTGCCGGTGGTGTTGCAATCCCCCAGGATGGGTGCGGAACCGGCGTCAGGCGGGCATGAGCACCGGCAACTTTACCCCTCCCTATGATGCGGTCTTGAGAGGACCCCTCCCTATGATGCGGTCTTGAGAGGCGCGACCCTCATAGACGGTACCGGCCGGCGACCGTACAGGGCGGACCTGGCACTGGAGGGTGACCGCATAGCGGGTTAGGTTTTTTTGGTCTACCAATCAACCCTCCAAACTTCAAGTGCTTGGAACGATACCGGTTGCAGCCGCGGGTCAAGAGCGTATGATCCAACATCAACTTAAACTTCAAGTTAAATTCCAATGGCAACAGTCTCCATGGTGGAGTTACGGCGCGACGCTGAAGGCATTCTGCAACGGGTAGGCCGGGGCGAGCGGCTGGTGTTGACCTATCGCGGACAGCCGGCGGCCCGGCTGGAACCCTTTACAGAGTCTGACACTGCCGCTGACGACCCCATTTATCGCTTGGCGGACCTGTCCGTTGACCAGGGCGGCTCTCTCACCAATGAGGAAATGGACGCCATCGTCTATGGCCAATGAAACATTTGTGGATACCAGTGGCTTTTATTCGTTGCTGGTGCACAGGGACCGCATGCACACCGCCGCCGCGGACTACATGGCCCAAGCCGCACGGGACCGAGGCCGATTCGTGACCACCGATTACGTCCTTGACGAAGCGGTAACGCTGCTGAAAGCGAGAGGCCACGGCGAACTTATCGCACCGCTGTTTGACGCCATCGACCATTCAACCGCCGTGCGCATCGAGTGGACGACATCCGAGCGCTTCGATGAAGCACGGTCATTCTGCATGCGTCACTCCGACAAGGCATGGTCTTTTACCGATTGCGTCAGTTTCCTGGTCATGCGGGCTCTCGGCCTTACCGCGGCACTGACCAGCGACCGCCACTTTGCCCAAGCCGGCTTCCATGTGCTGTTGAATCCCGGAGAAGTGGCCCCGGAAGTTTGAACAACACGTTCAGGTGTAGCCAATCGGCATAGGAGCCCAGTGGCATGTCGAAAAGGAAGCAGTATTCCGCCGAGTTCAAAGCGAAGGTGGCGGTCTCGGCGATCCGCGGAGACGGGACGCTGGCGGGGCTGGCGAGAACGCGGTCCATGTCGATGGAAGCGTCCGAGAGCAAGCGGTCACGCCCTGCCAGTTCCGGTGGCTGCAGGCCGGCGCCGGGGGCATAGGGGTTGTTGCGACGATCCATCACGGCAATCTAACTCGAATTAACGGCGTTAACAGAAAGTTTGTTAACGCCGTTAATATTGTTAATTTAATGAACTGCCAATGCAGCTTGAGGGCCGATATCGGCATCGTCAAGGCAACATCGTGCACGGATGGGAAATGGTGGAGCCAGGCGGGATCGAACCGCCGACCTCTACAATGCCATTGTAGCGCTCTCCCTGCTGAGCTATGGCCCCAGATCGCGCCGCCTGCCCAAACGGGCCAGCGCTTGAAGGCGTTATTCTAACCTTCCCGGTCACAACATCCCAGAATGCAGTTCGGGCCGGAACCAGGCCAGCCTATGTCAATCGCGCGTCAGGCGCGGTATGTTCGGCCACCACGAAAGCACAGGCGGGAATAGCCCGGCGGACGCGGTCCCGCCAATCCCGCGACCGGGCCGTGCGAGGAACCGATGAAGGAGCGAGAGGCATGATTCTGGGGCTCGATGTCGGAAACAGCCAGATCTACTGCGGGGTTTTCGAGAACGAACGCCTCAAGGTGCAGTTCCGCCGCACGTCGACCACCCGCAGCTCATCCGATGAACTGGGTATCTTTCTGAGGGCCGCGCTGCGTGAGAACGGCATCGATCCCGATGCCATCGATGAGATCGCCTGTTGCTCCGTCGTGCCCGACCTGAACTATTCGCTCAGGGCCTGCTGCCAGAAATACTTCAGCATCGAACCCATGATCATGCGGCCCGGCATCAGAACCGGGCTGAAGATCCGCTACAAGGATCCGAAGGAAGTGGGCACCGACCGCATCGCAGATGCCATGGGCGCCGTGAAACTGTTCCCGGGGCGCAACCTGATCGTCGTCGACTTCGGCACCGCGACGACGGTCTGCGCCATCAGCCGGGACCGGGAGTTCCTCGGCGGCAATATCCTCCCGGGGCTGCGCCTATCCATGGACGCACTGGAAGCCAACACCGCCCAGTTGCCTTCCGTGGAGATCAAGCCGGTGCGTTCCTCAATTGGGCGCTCGACGGTGGAGAGCATCCAGAGCGGGCTCTACTGGAGCCACGTGGGGATGGTGAAGGAACTGGCGAGCCGCATTACCGCGGAAGTATTCGCCGACGATCCCCCGGTCGTGATCGGTACCGGCGGCTTCTCCCACCTGTTCGACAGGGAGCGGCTGTTCGACGAAGTCGTCCCGGACCTCATCCTGACCGGACTGCTCGAAGCTCTGCGCCTGAACCGATGAGGCATCGATCGGGCGGGAGTCCCAGGCGTACTGGCGCAAATCGCCGGAGGTGCGGTTGAGCCGTCCCCGATCCATTGCCGCGCTGATCGAGGCCGGGTCCCCGGAAGCGCCCTCGATTCTGGCGCCGGGCCGGCAGCCGCTGTCATTCGGCGCATTACGATCCCTGGCCGGGAAAACCGGCGGCGCGCTCCATGAAATGGGAATCGGGCGCGGCGACCGCCTGGCAATCGTTCTTCCCAACGGCCCGGAAATGGCCGCCGCTTTCGTCGCCATCGGCTGCCATGCGATCACCGCGCCGCTCAACCCGGGCTACCGGAGCGAGGAATTCGCCTTTTACTTGTCTGACCTGAAGGCCAGGGCACTGGTCGTGGAACAGGGCACCCCATCCGAGGCCGTCACGACCGCGCGGAAACTCGGCGTCAGGGTGGTCGAACTGGTTGCCGAACCGGCGCAACCCGCGGGTACGTTTAAACTGGTGGCGGCCAACGGAACCGGTGCCGCAGGCGCCGCGGCGCCCGGCCCCGCCGAACCCGACGACATCGCCCTGCTGCTACACACATCCGGCACCACGTCACGGCCCAAGCTGGTGCCGCTGAGCCACCGCAACCTCTGTACATCCGCAATCAACATTATCGATGTCCTGCGGCTCGATGCCCGCGACCTCTGCCTGAACGTCATGCCGCTTTTCCACATCCACGGGCTGATGGCGGCGCTGCTCGCCGCGCTGGGCGCGGGGGGCGCGGTATTCGCGGCGCCCGGGTTCGATGCACTGCGCTTCTTCTCCTGGCTCGACGAGGCCCGTCCCACCTGGTACACCGCCGTGCCCGCCATGCACCAGGCCATCCTCCACCGAGCGCCGCGCAACCGGCGCGTCATCGACAGCGCCCGGCTGCGATTCATACGCTCCGCTTCGGCCCCGTTGCCGCGACCGGTGATTTCAGAACTCGAGGCCGCCTTTTCGGTGCCGGTGGTGGAGGCCTATGCCATGACCGAAGCCGCACACCAGATGACCAGCAACCCGCTGCCGCCCGGGAAACGGATTCCCGGCACCGTTGGCCGCGCCGCCGGGCCGGACGTCGCGATCATGGACGAGGCAACCGATGAGTTGCTCAGTGCGGGGGAGCTCGGCGAAGTCGTCATTCGCGGAGAAAACGTCATGACGGGCTATGAGAACAACCCGGACGCGAACGCCCGGGCTTTCGCGGCAGGCTGGTTCCGCACCGGCGACCAGGCCGTCATGGACAGCGAGGGTTACCTGACGATTACCGGCCGGCTCAAGGAGATCATCAACCGGGGGGGCGAGAAAATCGCTCCCCCCGAGGTGGATGACGTGCTGATGGACCACCCCGCCGTCAGCCAGGCGGTCACCTTCGCCATGCCGCATGCCTCGCTCGGCGAAGAGGTGGCGGCCGCCGTGGTGCTGCGCGACGGCGCCGATGCCGGGCGGCGGGAGATCCGGGATTTCGCCGCAACGCGCCTGGCGGCATTCAAGGTGCCCCGCCGGATCGTCGTGCTGGACGAGATTCCCAAGGGGGCGACCGGCAAGCTGCAGCGCATTGGCCTCGCCGAAAAGCTGGGGCTTGCCTGATGCGCATCTGCATCTACGGCGCGGGCGCTACCGGCGGCTATCTCGGCGTGCAACTGGCGCTCGCCGGCCAGGACGTCACCCTGATCGCCCGGGGCGCCCATCTCGAGGCCATGCAGGCGCGCGGGCTGAAGCTGCTGATCGGCGGCGAGGAGCGCATCGCCCGGCCCCGGTGTGTGGAAAACCCGGCCGATGCCGGCCCGCAGGACTACGTGATCGTCACCCTGAAAGCCCACTCCATCCCCGGCGTCGCCGGGCTCATGGAACCTCTCCTGCACGAAGGCACCGCCGTGGTGACGGCCACCAACGGCATTCCGTGGTGGTATTTCCACGCCGTGGACGGCCCGTACCGCAACCGCCGCATCGACAGCGTCGACCCCGGCGGGCGCATCTGGTCGGCCATCGGTCCGGAACGCGCCATCGGCTGCATCGTCTACCCCGCCACCGAGATCGCCGAACCCGGCGTCATCCGCCATATCGAGCACAACCTGTTCACCCTCGGCGAACCCGGCGGCCGGGTGCGGGAGCGAACCACCCGGCTGGCCGAGGCGCTGCGCGATGCCGGCTTCCGGTGCCGGGTAAAGCCAGACCCCAGGGACGAGCTCTGGCTGAAACTGCTGGGCAACCTCTCGTTCAATCCCATCAGCGCATTGACCCACGCCACCCTGGACCGGATCGCCGGCAACCCGGGCACGGCACGCGTCTGCAAGCTGATGATGCAGGAAGCCAAGGACATTGCGGAGAGGCTCGGCATCACGTTCAGGATCGACATCGACCGCCGCCTGGCGGCCGGCGGCGCCGTCGGCAAACACCGCACATCCATGCTGCAGGACCTCGATGCCGGCCGGCCCATGGAAATCGATGCGCTGGTCAGCGCCGTGCAGGAACTCGGCAGGCTGGTTGACGTGCCGACGCCGACCATCGATGTGGTTCTTGCCCTGATTCAGCAGCGCGGCGAATCGGAAGGCACCTACCTTCGATGACGCCGGGCGCGCGGAACCGGCGCCGACCCGTATTCGGGCGACTGCCCTGACCTGCAGCGCCAGGGATTCGGCGGCGCCCGGTGGCGTCCACCGTGTTCACGCCGCCGTGTCATCGACGACGGCTGCAGATTCCAGCATCCCCTCCCGCTCGATAAAGGCCACGATCTCATCGACACCATCGCCCGCCTTCAGGTTGGCGAAGACACAGGGCGCCTTCCCCCGCATGCGCCGCGTATCCCGGTCCATCACCTCCAGGGAAGCACCCACGTGGGGCGCGAGATCGATCTTGTTGATGACCAGCAGATCGGAGCCCGTGATGCCCGGCCCGCCCTTGCGCGGGATCTTGTCGCCCGCAGCGACATCGATCACATAGATGGTGAGATCGACCAGTTCCGGGCTGAAGGTGGCGCTCAGGTTGTCGCCGCCGCTCTCGACAATGACCAGGTCCAGGCTCGGGAACCGGATGCCGAGGTCATCGATCGCCGCCAGGTTCATCGATGCGTCCTCGCGAATCGCGGTATGCGGGCAGCCGCCCGTCTCCACGCCGACGATACGGTCCCGCTCCAGGGCTTCGGCGCGCAACAGTATCTCGGCGTCCTCCCGCGTGTAGATGTCGTTGGTCACCACGGCCAGGTCGTAGCGGCCGCGCAGGCGCCGGCACAGCAATTCCACCAGCGTCGTTTTTCCGGCCCCGACGGGGCCCCCTATTCCGAGTCTCAATGTGGTATTCAAGAGCAACTCCTCATGATCGAAACAGTCTGACTTCCTTCGTTTCGTGCCAGGCGCAGGCCAGGGCATGACCCGGTGCCATGCATCCGATTTCCGCGTCCCCGCGGGCGGAAGCGGTGTTCACCGCCAGCTCAACAGCGTCGCCCAGGCTCCTGAGCATGCGCTGGCCGGCGCTGTGACCGAGGGGCACGAGTTTCACCGCCGCCGCCACCTGGTTCTCGCTCCAGGACCAGGCATAGCCCTTTGCCATGTCCGCCGGGGCAATCTCCCAGTCAGCGGCGAGCGTGGCGAACGCGGCTGTAAATCCAAGGGGCGAACCGGGAACCTGCGCATCCAGTGTTCTTGCCAGGCGCATGAGCGCCACGCCCATGTTGGCCTCTTCCTCCCGCAGTTGGGCGGTCTCCCGG
Organism: uncultured Pseudomonadales bacterium; assembly: GCA_964638775.1. GTDB lineage: Bacteria > Pseudomonadota > Gammaproteobacteria > Pseudomonadales > Azotimanducaceae > Azophilus. The sequence continues at coordinate 20,713 of CAZWZH010000025.1, read as the reverse complement.
CAGGCCCGGGAAACGTCGTCCCAATGCCGGACCGCATCCGCATCGCGCTTGCGCCAGGCCGCGTGCACGCGGATGAGGACAGGCAGGTCCACCCGCGCCACGGTCGCTCCCAGCAGGCCGGCGATCCAGGCGCGCGCCGATGCCTCGTCCTGCACCCAGCCGCTGCACACCGCCTGTTCGAGTCCCTGGGAATAGTGATACGCACCCACCGGCAGGGTCGGGCTGATCAACTGCCACAGGCGCGTCGGGTCAGTGCCGGTGGTCATGGTCCTGGCCTTGATCCTGGCCTTGATCGTCATCGCGATGGTGGCTGTGGCCGTGTGCGTGATCCTGTGCGTGCCCGTGATCGTGTCGGCCATAGGCGCCGGCTTCCGGTTCGAACGGTGCCGATTCGCGCTCGGCCGTGGCCCCCAGGCCCAAAACCATGTCGTCGAGCACATGGTCGGCCAGGTAGCGCAACCAGCCGCCGCCCACCTGCACGGCGACATGGCGGTTGCCCAGGTGATAGGCGATGCGCGCCAGCCGGCGCGGGTCGCCGCACCGCACGGTCGAGACCGGTTCCGAGGCGGCGACGACGATTATCGTGCGCCCCTCCGTCGAAACGAGGCGGTCGCCGCCGCGCATGACGGTGCCCCTGGGCAGCAGCACCGCGACCGCCTCCCCGGAGTCGAGTGTTGCCCGTTGCCGGGCTTTCTGGCGCCGGGCGAACGGCAAGGTCAGCGTGGCGTCCGCAGCCGCGCCGCCCGACGGTGACGGGTCTGGCACGCATTCGGTGAATTGGTGCAGGCTGCTGGATCCGGCACGATTGACCGGCCAGGTGCGGTTTCCGGAGGCCATTCAGAACAGGAAGTAGCGCTGGGCGAGCGGCAGTTCACTCGCGGGTTCACAGGTCAGCAGCTCGCCGTCGGCCCGCACTTCATAGGTTTCCGGGTCGACGCTGATCTCGGGCGCGTAGTCGTTCAGCACCATGTGCTCCTTGCGGACCTTGCGGGTTCCTGCAACGGCGACGGCGGGCTTGGACAGGTTCAGGGCATCCGGCACGCCGTCCTCGAGTGCGGCTGCGGCGACGAAGGAGACCGACGTTGCGGCGAGCGCACCGCCGAAGGCGCCGAACATGGGCCGGTAGTGCACCGGTTGCGGCGTCGGTATGGAGGCGTTGGGGTCGCCCATGGGGGCGGCGGCGATCATGCCGCCCTTCAGGATCAGCGATGGCTTGGCGCCGAAGAAGGCCGGCTTCCACAGCACGAGGTCTGCGAGCTTGCCCGCCTCCACCGAGCCCACCAGGTTCGCCATGCCGTGGGTGATGGCGGGGTTGATGGTGTACTTGGCGATATAGCGCTTGACCCGGTGGTTGTCGTTCCGGTCGCTGTCCTCGGGCAACGGGCCGCGCTGCACCTTCATCTTGTGCGCCGTCTGCCAGGTGCGGCAGATCACCTCGCCCACGCGCCCCATGGCCTGGGAGTCTGAGGCGATCATGGAGAACGCGCCGAGGTCGTGCAGGATGTCTTCGGCAGCGATGGTCTCGCGGCGGATGCGGGACTCGGCGAAGGCCACATCCTCGGGAATCGACGGGTCGAGGTGGTGGCAGACCATCAGCATGTCGAGGTGCTCGTCCACCGTATTGACCGTATACGGCCGCGTCGGGTTCGTCGATGACGGCAGCACGTTCTGCAGGCCGCAGGCCCTGATGATGTCCGGCGCGTGGCCGCCGCCGGCGCCCTCGGTGTGGTAGGTGTGAATCGACCGGCCCTTGAAGGCGGCCAGGGTGTTCTCGACGAAGCCCGATTCGTTCAGCGTGTCGGTGTGAATGGCAATCTGCACATCGAAGCGTTCCGCCCCCGCCAGGCAGTTGTCGATGGCTGCCGGTGTGGTGCCCCAGTCTTCGTGCAGTTTCAGCCCCATGGCGCCGGCGCGCAGTTGTTCGTCGAGCGCCTCGGGGAGGCTGGCATTGCCCTTGCCCAGGAATCCCAGGTTCATCGGCAGGCCGTCCGCTGCCTTGAGCATGTGCGCGATATGCCAGGGGCCCGGCGTACAGGTGGTGGCGTTGGTGCCGGTGGCCGGTCCGGTGCCGCCGCCCAGCATGGTGGTTACCCCGGACATGAGCGCCTCTTCCACCTGCTGCGGGCAGATGAAGTGGATGTGCGCATCGATGCCGCCAGCGGTCAGGATCTGGCCCTCGCCGGCGATGGCCTCCGTGCCCGGGCCGACGACGATGTCGACGCCGGGCTGGGTATCGGGATTGCCGGCCTTGCCGATGGCGGCGATGCGGCCGTCCCTGATGCCCACGTCGGCCTTGACGATGCCCCAGTGATCGACAATCAGGGCATTGGTGATCACCGTGTCCACGCTTTCCTCACGCGGGCGCTGGCTCTGGCCCATGCCGTCGCGGATGACCTTGCCGCCGCCGAATTTCACTTCCTCGCCATAGGTGGCGTGGTCGGCTTCCACTTCGATGACGAGGTCGGTGTCGCCGAGCCGCACCCGGTCTCCGGTGGTCGGGCCGAACATGTCCGCATAGGCGGCCCTCGAGATAGTACTCACGATGAATCCTCCAGCTCACCCATCACCCGGCCCTGGAATCCGAAGATGCGCCGGGCGCCGCCGACCGCCACCAGGGTCACCTGGCGCCGCTGGCCGGGCTCGAACCGTACGGCGGTGCCGGCGGGGATGTCGAGGCGGAATCCGCGCGCCGCCGGCCGGTCGAAGTCGAGGGCTTCGTTGGTTTCGAAGAAGTGGTAGTGCGACCCGACCTGTACCGGGCGGTCGCCGGTGTTGGCCACGCTCAGTTCCACGGTGTCCCGGCCCTCGTTCAGGGTCAGTTCGCCGTCCTCGATGAAGCATTCACCCGGTTTCATCGCTGTGTCCTCCGCAACATTGGTGTCCTTTCGTCGCTCATGGCTGTGCCCTCTGTAACGCTGGCGCCCTTTCGTCGCTCATGGGCGTGTCCCCTGTAACACTGGCGTCCTTTCGTCGCTCAAGGCTGCGCCCCGCCGATGCTTGCATCCCGGATTCGCCGGTCCGATCCACCGGCCGTGTCAGGCGCCGATGGGATCGTGCACGGTGACCAGCTTGGTGCCGTCCGGGAAGGTGGCTTCCACCTGCACTTCCGCCAGCATTTCCGGTATGCCGTCCATCACGTCCTCGCGGCTCAGTATCTGCGTGCCCGCGCTCATCAGTTCGGCGACCGAGCGTCCGTCCCGGGCGCCTTCCATGATCGCCGCGGAGATCAGCGCCACGCTTTCGGGGTAATTCAGCTTCACCCCGCGGGCGCGCCGCTGCTCGGCGAGTTGTGCGGCAACGAATATCAGCAGCTTGTCCTTCTCCCGTGGCGTCAGTTCCATGGGTGTCCTCTCTTCGCCGGTGACGAAAAACTCGTGGGTGTCCTCACTTGTCGCTTGTCCTCACGTCAAAGTTGTGGGTGTCCTAACTTGGTGCTTGTCTGAAGTTGTGGGTGTCCTCACTTGTTTTTTGGTGGGTGTTCTCACTTGTTTTTGGTGGGTGTCCTCACGTGCTTCACTTGTTTTTGGTGGGTGTCCTCACTTGCTTGAAGACTTCAGGTGGCCCAGATGCGGGGCGCGCAGCCCGGCCTGCCGAGCGCGGGTTCGCGCAGTTCGGACCAGAGCGCCGCCATGGCTTCGCGCATGGCGGTGGCGTCGTCGCCGAGCGCGCGGATCACCAGAAGGTTCTCCAGCAGGGTTGCCGCGAAGTACTCGTGGCCGGGTTCGGCGATGCGATTGCGTGACTCTTCCAGCAGTTCGGGTGTGGCGGGATAGATGTAGAACGCTGCGAGCGCGGCCTTGCCGCCAAGGCCCCATGCCTCCTTGAGCAGGGCATCGCCCGCTTTCCAGTCCTGCCGCTCGATGAGGCGGGGCGCGCCGTCGATGCGGATCGAGGTGCCCTGGCGGAGGCTGCCGGTCCGGTAGCGGTCGCCGCTCAGCGGGCGGCCCAGCGACAGGAGTTCCCAGCCCATGAAGCGGGCGGACGCCGCGAGCGCAATGACGGTTTCGATCGTTGCGCGGCTGCCGCCGAACAGGATCGTGTCCTGGGGCAGCCATTCGAGCGTGCCGTTGGCTTCGACCGTCAGATGCTGATGGATCCGAGCGGCGGGGCCTGCCGACCGATAGACCTTGGCCGAGGCCGGCGTCGTGATCAGCGCGGATGCTCCGGGGGCGACCGAAACGTCCGTTTCCAGCAGGTCGCCGCCGACCATGCCGGCGGGAGGGTGCAGCACATAGACGTGGCAGACATCGCCCTCGGGATAGAAGGGCCGCTGCACGTAGAGCGGGCCCACGTGCGCACGCTCGCCGATCACGGTGCGGGCTCCGTCGCGGGCGAACCCGAGCCGCAGGTGCGCCCGCCAGCCCGTATCAGTGGGTGCCGGCACGGCGTTCATACCAGCAGGTGCTCCTCGATCAGCTTTTCGTCCAGTCCCGACATCGGCCCCTCGGCAACGATCGTGCCCTTGGTCATGATGAAGAATGCATCGGAAACGCTGCGCACGAAATGCAGCTTCTGTTCCACCACAAGCACCGTCATGCCCAGGTCGCGCTTCAGCCGCACCACGATCTCGCCGATTTCCTGGACGATATTGGGTTGCAGGCCCTCGGTCGGCTCATCGAGGATCAGCAGTTTGGGTTGCAGCACCAGCGCCCGGGCGATTGCCAACTGCTGTTGCTGGCCACCGGACAGGTCGCCGCCGCGGCGCCTGAGCATGCGTTCGAGCACCGGGAAGTACTCGAATACCTGCTCCGGCACCCTCCGCCGGTCCCTGGGCAGGGCCGCGAAGCCCACCTGCAGGTTCTCTTCCACGGTCAGCAGCGGAAAGATCATCCGGCCCTGGGGCACATAGCCGATGCCCAGCGCCGCGCGCCGCTCCGCCCGCTCCCGCACCAGGTCGATGCCGTCGTAGACGATGGCGCCGGAATCCACCGGCAACAGCCCCATCAGGCACTTCAACAGCGTCGTCTTGCCGACGCCGTTGCGGCCCATCAGGCTGACCGAACTGCCCGGCTCGACGCTCAGGTTCAGGTCCCAGAGCACTTGGCTCTGGCCGTAGGACTGGTTGAGCGAACTGACTTCGATCATGCGCCGAGATACACCTCGCGTACTCTCTGGTCGTTCTGGATCCGGTCGAAGGGGCCTTCCGCGAGCACCCGGCCCTCGTGAAGCACCGTCACGCGCCTGGCGATTGAGCGGATGAACTCCATGTCGTGCTCCACCACCACCACAGAGTGTTCGCCGGCCAGGCGCAGCAGCAGCTCCGCGGTGGCCTCGGATTCCTGGCGGGTCATGCCCGCCACCGGTTCGTCCACGAGCAGCACAAGCGGGTTCTGCATGAGCAGCATGCCGATCTCGAGCCACTGCTTTTCGCCGTGGGAGAGCGTTCCGGCGAGGTCGTGCACCTGTTCCTTGAGCCCCACCAGTTCGATCACCTCCCCGATGCGGTCGCGCTGGGAGCCGGTCATGCGCCGGAACAGGCTCGCCCATACCCGCCTGTCGCCGTCCATGGCCAGCTCCAGGTTCTCGAACACCGTATGCGCTTCGAACACCGTGGGTTTCTGGAACTTGCGGCCTATGCCGAGCGATGCGATCTGCGGCTCGGTCAGGCGCAGCAGGTCGAGCCGCTGGCCGTAGAAGGCCGTTCCGTAGTCGGGGCGGGTCTTGCCGGTGATCACGTCCATCATGGTGGTCTTGCCGGCACCGTTCGGCCCGATGATGCAGCGCAGTTCGCCGGTTTCTATGTACAGCGTCAGCTCGTTCAGCGCCCGGAAGCCGTCGAAGCTGACGGTCAGGTCCTCCAGGTAGAGGATCTGGCCGCGCGCCGTGTCGACCAGTTCCTTGCGGGTCGGTTTCTCGATGAGAAACTCGAATACCCGGTCCCGCTCCACCAAGGGGCGCCGTGCCCTCCGATCAGGCACCGGCGGCCTCCATCCGGTGCGTCTGCAGGCGGCGCCACAGCCCCACCACGCCCTTCGGCAGCAGCAGCGTCACCACCACGAACAGGGCTCCCAGTGCGAACAGCCAGACCTCCGGCAGGGCGCCGGTGAGCACGGTTTTCGCGTAGTTGACGATCACGGCGCCGAGTGCCGCGCCGTACAGCGTGCCACGGCCGCCCACCGCCACCCACACCACCAGTTCGATGGAATTGAGCGGCTGGAATTCGCTGGGATTGATGATGCCCACCTGCGGAACGTACAGCGCGCCCGCGATTCCCGCCAGTACGGCCGACAGGGTGAAGATCCAGACCTGGTAGCGCTCGACCCGGTAGCCCAGGAAGCGGGTACGGTCCGGCGCGTCGCGCACGGCCATGACCACCCGGCCGAGCTTCGAGGTCACGATGTAGCGGCAGAGCACGTAACCCAACGCCAGGGCGGCGGCCGAGCAGGCGAAGAGCACCGCCCGGGTGGTATCCGACTGCAGGCTGGCGCCCAGAATGTCCTTGAAGTCGGTGAGGCCGTTGTTGCCGCCGAAGCCGAACTCGTTGCGGAAGAAGGCCAGCATCAGCGCATAGGTGAGCGCCTGGGTCATGATCGACAGGTAGACGCCGGAGACCCGGGAGCGGAACGCCAGCCAGCCGAACACGAACGCCAGCAGCCCCGGCACCAGCGCGACCATGATCATGGCGAACCAGAACATGTCGAAGCCGCTCCAGTACCAGGGCAGCGCATCCCAGTTCAGGAACACCATGAAGTCCGGCAGCACCGGGTCGCCGTACACGCCGCGCGGCCCGATCTGCCGCATCAGGTGCATGCCCATGGCATAGCCGCCCAGGGCGAAGAAAGCGCCGTGCCCCAGGCTCAGGATGCCGCAGTAGCCCCACACCAGGTCGAGCGCCAGAGCCAGCAGCGCAAAGCACAGGTACTTGCCGAGCAGGGCCACCGAATAGCTCGACAGGTGCAGGGCCGAGCCTTCCGGAGCCAGCAGGTTCGCCGCCGGCACCAGCACGGCCGCAAGCCCCAGAACGGCGAGCAGCACCCAGCCGCCGCGCTCGTGATCGAGCAGGCGCGCCAGCAGCATCAGCTTTCCGCCGCCCGGCCGCGCTGCGGGAACAGCCCCCGCGGCCACTTCTGAATGAACAGGATGATGAACACCAGCACCAGGATCTTGGCGACCACCGCCCCCGCCGCCGGCTCGATCAGCTTGTTGATCACGCCCAGCGACAGCCCGGCGACCATGGTGCCCCACAGGTTACCCACGCCGCCGAACACGACCACCATGAAGGAGTCGACGATATAGCCCTGCCCCAGGTTGGGGCCCACGTTGGTGAGTTGCGAGAGCGCAACGCCCGCCACGCCCGCGATGCCGGCGCCGAGGCCGAAGGTGAGCATGTCCACCCGGGCGCTGCGCACGCCCACCGCACGCGCCATCTGCCGGTTCTGCGTCACCGCCCGCACCTCGAGGCCGAGCCGGGTGCGGCGCAGCACCAGCCACAGCGCCGCGAAGACGAGGCCCGCGAAGACCAGGATATAGAGCCGGTTGTAGGTGATGGACAGGCCCTGGACCACCTGCAGCGATCCGCTCATCCACTCCGGCGTGGCGACCGCCCGGTTCAGCGGCGAGAAGATCGAGCGCACCGCCTGCTGCAGGATGAGGCTGACCCCGAAGGTCGCCAGCAGGGTTTCCAGGGGCCGCCCGTACAGGAAGCGGATGATGCCCCGCTCGATGGCGACGCCCACCAGCCCCGAGACGGCGAACGCGGCCGGCACCGCCACGAACAGCGAATATTCGATGGCGCCCGGCATCAGTGTCTGTATGACGTAGGTGGTGTAGGCGCCGAGCATGATGAGCTCGCCATGGGCCATGTTGATCACGCCCATGACGCCGAAGGTGATCGACAGGCCGATGGCGGCCAGCACCAGGATCGATCCGAGGCTCAGGCCGAAGAAGACCGTTTCCACCATCTGGTAGCGCGCCACCGTGCGCTCGATGGCGCGCAGCGACTCCCGGGCCGCCTCGCGCAACGCATCGCTCACGGATTCGTCCCCGGCGATGTCGGTCAGCTTGATGCGCACGCTGCCGTCGAGATTGCGGGCCAAGGCCTGAATCGCGGCCAGGCGCGCCGCTTCGTCGTCGGCATCGAGGTCGAAGACGACCATGGCCGTGTCGATGGCCTCGATCACTGCCGTGTCAGCCTCGCGGAGCCGCCGCGCATCGAGCAACGGCCGCAGTTCCGGGTCGCCCGAGTCGGCGATGGAGCGGGCTGCCGCGACCCGCTCGCCGGCATCGGAGTGGTCGAGGCGCAATCCCGCAATCAGGCCGCGCAGGGTTCGCCGCAGCTTGTTGTTGACGCTGATGCGGCGGACTTCCCGCCGGGTCGCGGAGCCGAGGTCCGCGCCGCTGGCCGCATCGCGAACGGCATAGGCGCGTTCCACGCGCACGGCGATCACGACGCGGTCCGTGGCGGCCTGGCGATGCAGTTCGCCCTCCAGCATGGCTGTGAGGACGGTGGCCGCGCGCTCGTGCCCCGTGGCGGCCACCTGCCGGGCCGCCGCCTCCTTGGCGTTGAAGGAAGAGGCGTTCAGGGCGCCGACGCGCTCGGCGAAACCGTCATCGCCGGACGCAGCAGCCGACGCCAGGCAGAAAAACAGCGCCGCGAACCAGCGCGAAATGCGGGGCATGGGCAACGCTCGCCCGTCCCGGCCACCGCGCGCAAGCGGGCGGTCAATGCCGCCCGCCAGGTGCGTGAACGGTTGCCGCGCTACTCGTAATTCTGGCCCGAGCACGCGCCGGTCTTGACGTTGTAGTTCCCGCAGGCAAGGGGTTTCATCCAGTCGGCGGTGATGTCCCGGGAACCGGGCAGGAAGTCGGACCAGGCATCGCCCACCACGGCCCCGGCCGTCTGCCAGACAATGTCGAACTGGCCGTCGGACTGGATCTCGCCGATGAGCACCGGCTTGGTGATGTGATGATTGGGCATCATGGTCGCCATGCCGCCGGAGAGGTTCGGCACCGTGACGCCGATGATCGCCTCCTGCACGGCATCGGCATCGGTGGTGCCCGCTTTCTTCACCGCTTCCGCCCACATCCTGAAGCCGATGTAGTGCGCTTCCATCGGGTCGTTGGTGACGCGGTCGTCGTCGCCGATGAAGTCGAGCCAACTGTCGATGAAGTCGTAGTTGACGTCCGCATCCACGCTCATGAAATAGTTCCAGGCGGCGAGGTGCCCCACCAGCGGGCTCGTGTCGAATCCGGAAAGTTCCTCCTCGCCCACCGAGAACGCGATGACCGGAATGTCTTCCGCCGAGACGCCCTGGTTGCCGAGTTCCTTGTAGAACGGCACGTTGGCATCGCCGTTGATGGTGGACACCACCGCGGTCTTCCTGCCGGCGGAGCCGAACTTCTTGATGTCGGCCACGATCGACTGCCAGTCGGAATGGCCGAAGGGCGTGTAGTTGATCATGATGTCCCCGTCGCCGACCCCCTTGGCCTTCAGGTAGGCTTCCAGAATCTTGTTGGTGGTGCGCGGGTACACGTAGTCGGTTCCCGCCAGCACCCAGCGTTCGGCGCCGATCTCGTCCATCAGGTAATCCACCGCCGGAATCGCCTGCTGGTTCGGCGCGGCGCCCGTGTAGAAGACGTTCTTCGACGACTCCTCGCCCTCGTACTGCACCGGGTAGAACAGGAGCCCGTTCAGCTCCTCGAACACCGGCAGAACGGACTTGCGCGACACCGAGGTCCAGCAGCCGAACACCACGTCGACGCGTTCCTTCTCGATGAGTTCCCGCGCCTTCTCGGCGAACAGCGGCCAGTTGGAGGCCGGATCGACGACGACGGCTTCGAGCGGCCGTCCGAGCAGGCCGCCGGCGGCGTTCTGCTCGTCGATCATCATCAGCACGGTATCCTTCAGTGTCGTTTCGCTGATCGCCATGGTGCCGGAAAGGGAGTGCAGCACGCCCACTCTGATCGGGTCTTCGGCGGCCGATGCGGCAAGGGAGGCCGCGAGCAGCATCGCCGCACCGGCAAGCCGGCGAATTCGGGTGATTGCATTTGGCATGGTCGTTTCTCCTGTGTGTTGAATCTGGGTGTTAAATCTGGATCTGCACACCGACGGAAAAGCCGTCAACATCCGGCCCCGCAAGGCCCGTGAGATTGGCGTCGCCCGTCGTGTAGTTGGCGTTCAACCGCAGGTTGTGCCCGTTGATGATGTAGTTCACGCCAATCTCCGTGAGGTCGCTGTCTTCCATCCCGTCAAAGTCTGGCTCGTTCGACGTATAGCGGACGTACGGCTGCAACCTGCCCATGCCCATGTCCCGGGGAAACAGGTAGGCTGCCGTCAGGAAGAAGGCGTTGCCGTCGAACAGGCAGAAGCAGGTGGGATCCGCCAGCGCCGCAGGCGTGAGGTCGGCGCTGAATACCTTGTATTCCCCCTCCAGGGTCAGCACGCCCCGGTCGCCCAGCACCTTCTCGAAAAGCGCATCGACAATGACGGCATCGAAATCGCCGGGCGACGCCGCCGTCCCCGTTCCATCCTTCTGGTACTGGTACGACAGCCCGATGGTCAACACATCGCCCAGGCCGCCGTAGTATGTGCTGCTGGTGTAGTAGCCGGGATTGGATTCCCGGTTCAGGAAGTTGTAGGCCACCCGCCCGGAGTAGAGCAGGCCGTCGTCCTGGTTGGGGCCGCCGTCGACGCCGTCGAAGGCGCCTACCGCATACTGGAACTTGCCGAACGCGCCCCACACCGTGATACCGTCGTCACGCCCGAGCAGGCCCGCCTGGCCAAGCTGGTCCGATGGCAGGAGGGGCACCGTGAACTGGTTCCAGCTCAACCCGTAGTAGGGGCCGTTCAGCTCGATGCGGTCCGCGGGCGTCAGCATGCGCCCGATCCAGACGTTGAACTCTTCACTCAGCTCGAACTGGACGATGCCGTCGAGAATGTCGATGTCCCCGGCAGCGCCGATCTTGTCCTCGGCATCCTGCCCGAACACGCAGCTCTCGCATTCGGTGTTGAAGGTGAACTTGACCTTCTGGTGAATCTGCCCGTTCAGGTACAGGCGCAGGCTCTGCACGCCGAAATTCGAGGAGCTGTTCGTACCGTCGGGCGAGGAATCCTCTACGCTCGTGAACGCCGAGCGCATCCCCGCGCCGATCGATACCGACATGTTCTCTCCGAACTCGATGGTTCCCCCCGCCAGTGCAGGTGGGGATACGAAAACCAGAGCACCCATGAGGGCCCCGCGAAGGGACCTTAGTCTTCCACTCGTCATCCGTTTTTCCTCAGACTGAGACTACGCGGGCGGCCTGATGCCGACCCACCCGTTTGGCACTACGCCGGTATCAGCGAAAGCAACATCTGTGCCAATCCGATAGTGGGCCGATTTTCAGGCACTCGTTCCGACAGCACCCCAGCCGAACGGATTCGTTCGCACCAGCATTGCGCAAAAGATCAGCCAAACGCCCCAGATACGGGCAGAGCGCCGAGATGAGGACGAGGAAGGAACCATGCCGAATCTCGGGAAAGAGTTCGCATGCGGCGCTTCCCTTTCGGCGCGTTAAGCTCGTCCGAAAACCTTGAATCCGGCAGGATGATGTGGCCGTGCGCCGAAAGGGAAGCGCCGCATGCGAACTCGCTGCCGGCTGCGGGCGGTTTTTCTATGAAAGGGACGGTTCCAAATTGGGACGCGTTTAAATGGCCAATATAATCAATAAGTTGGAAATGTGTTCCATGAAACCTACCGGGCCGACTTCTCCAGTCGCTTGAGCTGCTTGTTCGACACCCCCAGCACCCCCATGGCATCGCGCAGGCGCGCACGGGTGAGTTCCCGGCCCAAAAGCGCCATCGAGTCGAACAGCGGCAGCGCCACCGGCCGCCCGCTGACCGCCACGAACAGCGGAAACAGGAAGTCCCCCATCTTGAGCTGCATGCGTTGGGCATTGCCGCGGCAGGCATCCTGCAACCGGTCCCGGTCCCAGGGCCGAACGGCGTCAAAGTCCCTCGACGCCCGAAACAGGATTTCCACCACCGCGTCGCGATCGAGACGCCTGTGCTCGAAGTCGCCGGCGTCCAGCGGTTTGCGGTCGCCCAGCAGGTAGTCGACGCGCGGCGCGATATCGGAGAATCGCTCCGTCCGCTCCTGTACCAGGGGCGCCAGCGCCTGCAGGCGGCCGCTGCCGCCGGCCCATGCCGTGTACCGGTCGACGAACTCACCAGGGGCCAGTTCGCGCAGGTACTGGCCGTTCAGCCAGTTCAGCTTTTCGATGTCGAACACCGGGCCGCCCGGAACGATCCGGCTGGCGTCGAAGGCCTGGAGGAACTCCGCCCTGCTGAAAATCTCCCGTTCATCAGGCATCGACCAGCCCATCCTGGCCAGGTAATTGATCAGCGCCTCGGGCAGGTAGCCCTGGTCGCGATAGTACTCGATGCCCGTGGGGTTCCGGCGCTTGGAAAGCTTGCTGCGGTCGGGATTGCGCAACAGCGGCAGATGGACCATCGTCGGCATTTCCCACCCGAAACCGTCGTACAGCAGCCGGTGCTTGGGCACCGAGGAAATCCACTCCTCGCCCCGCATGATGTGCGTGATGCCCATGAGGTGATCGTCGACCACCACCCCGAGGTGGTAGGTGGGGTAACCGTCCGCCTTCAGCAGCACCTGCATGTCGACCTGGGCATAGGGAATCTCCACCTCGCCGCGCAATTCGTCCCGGAACCGGCAGGACCCGCCGGTCGGCACGCGCAGCCGCACCACATGAGCGTCGCCGCGCCCGAGGCGCTCTTCGACCTCCCCCGCGGGCAGCCCCAGGCAGTGGCCGTCGTAGCCGGGATTCTCCCCGCTTGCCCGCCGTGCCGCGCGCACCTCCTCGAGCCGCTCCGGGCTGCAGAAGCAATGGAACGCATGCCCCGCTGCAAGCAGCCGGTCGACGTGCTCCCGGTAGACGTTCAGCCGCTCGCTTTGCCGATAGGGGCCGACCGGGCCGCCGGCATCGGGGCCCTCGTCCCAATCGATGCCGAGCCAGCGGAGCGCTTCGAGTATCGCGCGTTCGGCATGCGGCGTGCTGCGCGCGGCATCGGTGTCTTCGATGCGAACGACGAACTGTCCGCCGCGACTCCTCGCCAGTGCCCAGTTGAATAGCGCCACATACGCGGTGCCGAGATGCGGGTCGCCGGTGGGCGAAGGAGCGATGCGCGTGCGAACGGCCATGGGCAGGGGATTATAGTTGGGCGCCCGTCGCGCCTGAAAGCGCCGATACCGGCGCCACAGTCAGTGGGTGGTACCGTGACTCAGGCCAGGATGGCCGGCTGTACCAGGGGGCGCTCCCGGGAGCGGCGGCCGTCGGTGCTGTCGATGACGTCCCAGGCGTCCTCGCAGCGCAGTAGCGCGCGCACCAGCTTGTTGTTGAGTTCATGCCCGGATTTGCGGCCCTCGAACTCGCCCAGAATCGGCCGGCCGAGCAGGTAAAGATCGCCCATGGCATCGAGCAGCTTGTGCTTGACGAACTCGTCGCGATAGCGCAGGCCTTCCTCGTTGAGAATGCTGAATTCGTCGATGCCCACCGCATTCTGCAGGCTCGAACCCAGGCACTTGTTGATGGCCCTGGCCTTGCCCAGGTCGCTCACCAGGCCGAACGAGCGGGCCCGGCTGACGTCGTCGATGTAGGAAACCTTCGAGAAGTCGAGCTGGATGCTCTTGGGATGGCGATTGAAAACCGGGTGGTCGGCGACAAAGGTATAGGACCCCCGAAACCCCGCGTAGGGCTTGAGGGCGGCCTCGCCGTCGCCCTGGGTGACGCGGATGGTGCGCTTGACCCTTATGAACTCCCGCACGGCATCCTGCTCCACCGTGCCCACCGCATTGATGAGGTCGACGAAGGGCGAAGCGCTGCCGTCCATGATGGGAACCTCTTCGCCGTTCAGCTCGACGATGAGGTTGTCGATTTTCAGGCCCCACAGCGCAGACAGCAGGTGTTCGACCGTCGCCACCTGCACGCCGTTCTCGGCAATGCTGGTGGAGAGGGTCGTATCGGAGACGTGCTGCGCCAGGGCGCGAACGCCCACCGGGCGGCGATAGTCCGTGCGCACAAACAGGATACCCGTATTCTCCCCGGCAGGGCGCAAGGTCATGCGGACCTTGGTACCGGAATGTACGCCAACACCGATTGCGTACACCGGTTGCTTGATCGTGTGCTGTCTGTGCATTTCCATACGTCGCCTTAGCGAAGCAGGCGGCCACTATACAGGGGGCGCCTGCAAAAATGAAGAAAAAATGGAGAGGGTCGCGGTGCCGAAATCGAATCGATGAAATCCTTTCCGGCAATCACGAATTCTTCTTGTTTCAATCGACTCCGTCCGGAAGGCCAATCGGGCTACGCCCCGCCCGACGCGACAGCGGTGAACGGGCGCGAGCCTGACTCAATCTACAACACAGGCCGCGAGCAAGAGGCCTGGTACCGCGGCAACGCCCGCAGATTGTATATTGGTAAGGCGTCATTGGCGAATGCAAAATGACGCGCAAATGGCGGAAGAACGGGGACTTTCTGCGACATACCGCTGATGCTGGCACGACTTTTGGCAAAAATTCAGGCTCCTCAGGGAGACGACGGGCCGCAACCGTCCGTGGAACTCGCGGCGGCGGTGCTGCTGTTCGAGGTTGCCTGGGCCGACCACCGCATTTCCGACGTCGAACTCGCGACCGTCCGCCGGACCCTGGTTCAGGAATTCGGAATCGATGAAACAACGGTCGATGCGCTGCTCGCCGAGTCGAGATCGCAGCAACAGGACAGCGTCGGCGTGCACCGGTTCACCCGTGCCCTGGTCGAGGCCTGGACACCGGAACAGCGATTTCAGCTTGTGGTGCAACTCTGGCGCCTGGCGTTCTGCGATGCGGGGCTCGACAAGTACGAGGATGCGACAATTCGAAAAATCGCCGAACTGCTGTACGTCCGCCACAGCGACTTCATCGCCGCGAAACGGCTGGTGGCAGACCGGCCGGTTGCGACTCCGTCTCCGGCGTCACGATCAGGTCCCTGACGGTCTGCCGCACCGACGATTGCGGCCGACGCGCGGTCACTGGACGCGAACGCCCAGCAGCACCTCGGCATCCCGCAGGCGGCCAAGGGTTTCAGCCCCTTCACGCCGCAGCCGGCCGGGGTCGATGCGGGGGAACTCGGCCGCCAACGACGCCAGTGCCTCGTTGCCCGAACCACCGGCGGCCACTACTTCCAGGAGCCGATGGGTCAGCGCATTGGACGCCACGAAATGAACCCGGTCGTTCCGGCGCCGACAGGCGATCAGCCAGGTGGGGGCTTCGGGCGCCCCCTCCGGTATCCGTTCCGGCCCGATCTCGTGCACCCGGTAGCGGTAGCATAGTGGCCTTGCCAGGGGTGAAACCACCACCCGCCCGCTGAGCAGGTCGCCGTTGCGGTCGATGCCGGACCCGGGGATTTCCGGTCCTGCGTTCCTGAGTGACCGTTTCACCCACTCGAAGTGACAGAGTTCCACAAGCCAGTCGGGCACATCGAGCGATGTGTCCTCATCCAGGAAGGCCATGAATTCCTGGCCGATGTCCAGGAAATAGGGGGTTTCGCTGGCATGCCGATCGAAAAATCCCTGAACCAGGCCCCGCCACCGATCCGCGCCGAGCACCGACTTCGCAACCGGAAAGCCGTTATCGAGAAAGGATGCGATATTGCGGTGAAACAGGCGAACATAGGTGCGCATGCGGCGCGGTTCCACATCCCGCGGAGGCGGATTCCGTTCCGGATTGCGGATGTGCGCCGCGAACGCCCGCTGCACCTCGAGAAAGCCCGGCGGGTCAGCTTGCGGCATGGGCCACCCCTGTCGTGGCAGCCGCCTGCAGGGCCCGGATGCGTTCCACTTCGCCGAGCAGTTCCCCGAAGGCGGGGAAGTTGAAATCGCGTTCCAGCAGCACCGGCATCGTCCCGTAGCGGCTGAAGGCGGCGTCGAGAAGGTTCCAGACGGGCTCGATCACCGCCGCCCCGTGGGTGTCGATGCGCAGGTCCGGCGCTTCCTCGTAATGGCCCGCAATATGAACGTACTGGGTACGCCCCGCATCGATTCCCGCCAGGTATTCGTACGGGTCGTAACCGAAGTTGACGCTGTTCACATGGATATTGTTGACATCCAGCAGCAGGTCGCAGTCGGCTTCCTCGAGTACGCCGTTGACGAACTCGAGTTCGGAGAGTTCCTGTCCCGGCGCCGCATAGTAGGAAACGTTCTCGATGCCGATGCGCCGCTCGAGCACGTCCTGAACCTGGCGGATACGCCCGGCAACGTACTGCACGGCTTCACCGGTGAACGGAATGGGCATCAGGTCGTAAAGGTGGCCCCGCTCATCGCTGCAATAGCTCAGGTGCTCGTTGTAGGCGAGCACATCGAAGTGGTCGAGGAAAGCCTTTACCTCTTCGAGAAAGGCCTTATCAAGTGGCGCGGGGCCGCCGATGGACAGCGACAGGCCATGACAGACGAGTGGGAATCGTTCGGCAAGCCCGCGGAACTGGCGGCCGAAGCGGCCGCCGACTCCGATCCAGTTTTCCGGCGCGAGTTCGAGGAAATCCACGGCTTCCCCGTCCATGGCAACGAGATCGGGCAACAACCGTCGGCGTAGCCCCAATCCCGCCCCTCGAACGGGGAAACTCATCGCGCCGGACTGGCCCGGCCTGTTCGTGAATAAACCGCTGCGGCCGTCAAATCGAAAGCAGCGAAATCACTGGCCGGGCTTACTTCTCCGGTTTCAGGCCTCTGCAGGCTATTCGTCTTCGCTCTCGCCGCACTTGCCCTCGCCGCAACTGCCTTCTTCTTCGCCTTCGCCGCAGCTACCTTCTTTGTCTTCGCCTTCGCCGCAGCTACCTTCCTTGTCTTCGCCTTCCCCGCAGCTTCCTTCCTCGCCATGAGCGTCGGCCAGGCGTTCATAGCCGCGGTCGAGTTCTTCGGCTGCAAAAAGCGTGCTGTCGGTCTCCGCTACGGCCCCCGCGGCCAGCGCGGCTGCGAAGACGGTTCCTACGGCTACCGCGATCGGCTTGATTTTGCGTTCGAGCATTGTTCTGGTTCCCTGGTTGAGCCCGCAAGGGGCGTTCATCTGGATTAGACTCGCCAAGACTGCCGGCGTTCCCTGGTATAGGACTTTCAAGCGCCTACGCGACCAAGTATACCCAAGTCATGGGGGTGCGCCAGGGTTGTCTCCGCCGGGTTTCCCTTGGTTCAGCCGACCGCGCCTGCGAGCCCGTCGAGGGCGAAGGCGACGCGCTCGTCCACACCCGGAGCGAAGGCTTCCCGGGCGAGCACCGCCTCCAGGCGGCTGTCCAGCCCGCTGCCGTTGGCGATCTGGATGGCAAGACCCGGGCGTGCGTTCATCTCGAGCAGCAGGGGCCCGGCGTTCGCATCGATGACGATGTCGCAACCCAGGTAGCCGAGGCCGGTCACATCGAAACAGCGGCTGGCCAGGCGGAGCAGGCCGCCCCAATCGGGAATGCTGATGTCGTCGAGGTGCGCGCCGTTGTCCGGGTGACGGGTGATGGCCCGGTTGTGCTGCACCGCACCCACGCTCGTGCCGGTGCGGATATCGAGCCCGACGCCGATGGCGCCCTGGTGCAGGTTGGCCTTGCCGTCGGAGGCGTGCGTTCCGAGGCGCAACATGGCCATTACCGGATAGCCCTGGAAGACGATGACCCGAATGTCCGGAACGCCGTCGACACTCATGGAGGCGAACATCTCGTGGGTTTTCGCCAGCGATTCGACGATGGCCGAATCGGTGCGGCCACCGAGCGAATACAGGCCGCTGATGATGTTGGTGAGCAGCCGCTTGATCTGCTGAATGCTCACCCGCTCCCCGTTGCTCTTCACGAAGCGCCCCCCCTCCCGGCCGGCGATGACCAGGATGCCCCGGCCGCCGCTGCCCTGGGCGGGCTTGATGACGAATTCGTCGAGTTCGTTCAATCGTGCGGGCACGGCCTCGACCTCGAACTGGTGGGACAGGTCGAGTATCAGCTCCGGCATGGGAATGCCCGCTTTTGCGGCGAGCCGCTTGGTGAGCAGCTTGTTGTCGACCAGCGGGTAGGCGGTGCGCCGGTTGTGGCGGGCGACGAACTCGAGATTGCGCCGGTTCATGCCTACCACGCCGCGCTCGCGCAGCTCCGACGGTGCGGCGAGCCAGTTCATGGGCCGCGCCTGGCCAGCGGCAGGAAACGATGCAATTCGAGCAGGCGGTAACCGGTATAGCGGCCGAGCAGCAGTATTGCCGCCAGCACGCACAGGTGCAGCTCGGGAAAGTTGAAGGCCAGGTGACGGACGAGCGGCAGGCTCATTACCAGGTAGGCGCACACCGCCACCAACAGGCTGCCGGCGCCCTGGATCATGGCTTCGCCCGCCCCCTCCTCTTCCCAGAGAATGGACATCCGCTCCACGGTCCAGGCCAGTATCACCATGGGGAAGAAGGTGATGGCGAGCCCGCTGATGAGGCCGAGCCGATAACTGACCACCGCCATCAGCATGACCAGCGCGATCACCACCACCACCAGCGTGGCGATACGGGCCACCAGCAGCAGGTTGAGCGCCGAGAGATAGGACCGGAGCAGCAGCGCGGCGCCAACCACCAGCACCAGCCCCACCAGGCCGGCCAGCAGTTCGGTCTGCAGCAGGGCCAGCGCGATCAGCACCGGCATGAAGGTGCCCGATGTCCGAACGCCCACCAGGAGGCGCATGATCACCACCACCAGCGCGCCAACCGGCAAGGTCATGATGAGCTTGAACATGCCCTGTTCCGCGATCGGCAGGTTGTGCAGGGAGATGTCGAACGGGCTGTCACGCAGCCTGGAAAGCCCCAGGGCGGACCGCACCTGGCTGGTCATGGAGAAGGTCACCTGGCTGCGGCTTCCGCCCACCACGTCGAACACCGACGGCGTACCGGTCTGCCACAGCAGGAGTTCGCCGGTGTCGTCCACCCGGCCCCGCCGCGGGTCGTAGAGCAGCCAGGCGTCCTCCTGCCAGACCTGCACGTAATCCCGCAACCGCTGGTGGCGGCGGCCGTCCTCGAGGCGCAGCGCCTTCACCGTTCTGGCGGCGATGCCCGCCCGGTTCAGGAGAGCGCTTATCAGCGGCGCAGGAGCATGCCCCTGGCGCAGCAGGCTCAGGTTCTGGCTCAGCGGCCGTGTATTCGCCGCCTGCACAAGCTGGTCTGCAAGCGACTTGGCGCTGGTGGACTTGGGGAGCAGGTCATTGAGCACCTCGGACGCAGCGGTGGCGTAGGGCCCGTCGAAGTGTGCCTCGCGCACGTCGCCCGGCGGGTCCGGCGATATCCGGTACTGCGGGTCTTCCACCAGGTCCATCTGGTAGAACAGGGTCTGTTGCCCGGTTGCCGAACGCTTGGTCCAGTGCGCTCGCCGCTGGGGCCCCGTGCGGTCGATAGTGAAACCGAAGCCCGGCGACGCCCCCGACTCCGCCTGGTACAGCACGAGAAAGCCGTCCTGTTCCGGCGGCAGCGTAAGAAGCACCTCGGCCGGCTCTCCGGCGGCCAGGAACTCGATGCGCGCCTCGATCTGCCAGACGGTGCGGTCCTGGTCGGGCACCAGGGGAACGCCGGTGTCCGCGTGGCGATAGACCGCAACGCCTATGCCCGCCGCGGCGAGCAAAGCCGCGGCCAGCATATAGGACCAGCGTTCCATCAGGTCTAGCGTCCGTTGCCGCAGGTTTCCACGGTTACAGCGTGCCGCATGGAAGCGTGTGGAACAGGTTTCACCCTTCCCCGTCGGGCAAGGGTTGTACGAACTCCTGGGCAACGTCCACCACGATCAGGTCCATGAGCAGGCTGCGCCCGAGAATGACCGCGTGCTTGAGGTGGGTGCGGTTCGAGAGGTTGAATTCGAAATTGCCCAGAATCTGCCCGAGCTGCACGCGCAACTGAACGACCGGGCGCCGGGCGCCGACCGCATCCGACTGCTGAAACACCCGCACGAAACGGCTCACGCGACGCTCCAGGGTGTAGGTCTCGCTCCCGGTTTGAAGATCGAAACGAACCCAATCTTCGCCGTCGCGCTCCATGAACACCATGTTGGTGGCGCTCAACGAATTCGAGTCGGCCCCGGTATCGATGCGGGCGTTGATCGTGATTCCCGGGGGGGTGATGCGAATCCGTTCCAGGGAACCGACTACCATCTTCTCGGTGCCGGTCTCCGTCACCACTTCCTCAGGCGCATCGCAGGCGGCTCCCGCCGGTTCGGCCGTCGGCAGATCCGGGAATTCGCAAACAGGCGGGGGCAGGTCGATGGGCCTGGCCAGTTGCTGCTCGATGCTGTCAAGCCGGGCTTCCACCGACCGCTCGAACCGCCCCATACGGTCGGCAACGCCGGTCAGGGAACTGTCCACCTCACCGAGGTCTGTGGCGACGGCGCGCACATCGCCACGCAAGTCCCGCAGCGCCTGCTGCTGGTCTTCCAAGGCGGCGCAACCGGCCGTTGCGGCAGCCGCCAGGATGATCACGAACCGCTTCAATCCGGATCCGCTCCCCGTTGGACGCTCGGCATTCTATCCGCCATCAGGGCGAACAGGTAGCTGGTGTCCTGTTACTTGGAAAGGGCGTTCATCCCCTCCTCCAGACCGCGAACGGTCAGGGGATACATGTAACCGTTGACGAGTTTCCGCGTCAGGCCCACCGACGACGAATACTCCCAGGTCTCCTGCGGGGTGGGATTTATCCAGACGATGCGGTCATAGAGGCCCGTGAACCGGTTCATCCAGACCGCGCCTGGCTCCTCGTTCCAGTGC
>CAZWZH010000024.1:0-37726 GCA_964638775.1 uncultured Pseudomonadales bacterium | reverse complement strand
GGACACTGAACATTCGCAGGTTGCGGGCATATCCGCGCATTAACTCCGGCCAGTCCGACGCATCCGGTTGAGTGAGTGCCAGGTAGGTGTCCATGTCTTCCTCCATGTCTTGAAGGAGTCTGAACGCATCCTCTCGACCGGTAATATGGTCCCGGATCGTCTTGAAGAAATCCGGCTGCCGCACGAACGTACGGCGGCTTATCCAATGTGAGCGAAGACAGTCCGAAAAGCTCTCTGCACCAAGACGGCCAACAATTCGTTCCCACCTGTCATCGAGACAACGGAGTTCGGCTTCGCGCTGTCCTTCTCGATGCAGCAGTGAGAAAAGGTAGTTTTTCAAGAGGTCGGTTGCCGACAGTCGTACGCCTCGAGCATTCAGTGTTTCGAACACCTTGTACGCATTCAATTGGTCGGTAACCGTAATCACCGCAAAAATCAGATGGTTATGTTGCTTATGACGCCTCCTGGCGGCTCCTGACGGTCGAGCACGGATTATCCCCGCGTGTACGGGGTGCACCGGCCCGTTACTGGTCGCTGCAATACCGCCGGTGCACGGATGCCCACCTCTCGCGCAGCGACCGGGCACGTTCCACGCCGCTTACCCGCACGGTGGTCTCCGGCAGGTGATCAAGCACCCGTTCCAGGGGGACCGTGGTGAGCCGGAATTCCGGCGTCGCGGCCACTTGGAACGCGCGCCCGTTGATGATGCCGAGCTCCCGCCCCCCGGCGTCCAGCCAGTTCGCCACGCCCGGGTCCCGGTGGCTGATGACCGCCCGGAACCGGCCGTCGTCGTCGATCACCGCCTGGTGCCCGTTCAGGGACGTCTGGCGCTGGTAGTAGTCCAGGCCCTCCCAACCGAGATTGCTCAACTGAAAGGCCCAATAGAGGGCATCCGGCGCCTCGCCTTCCATGATCACCGCCTCCTCCGGCGCGCAGCGGTAGTGGCCGTTGATGTAGCAGGTTCCCTCGAACGCGCCGGGGATGTCGATTCCTTTCAGGACCACCGGATCGGCTTCCAACATGGATCGCACATAGCGTTGGCCCAGCGCGGACTGCACCCGCAGCCAACTGTTCATGTGCCCTACCCGCTCGGCGATGGCATCCGCGCCCAGGGGAGGGGGCGGATGCTCGCCCCCCTCCCGTTCCAGGACCAGCCGCGCGGGCTCTTCCGAGCGCCAGTCGTAGTAGTACTGGCGGACGTGCAGTTCGCAGTCGCCCTCGGGCAGCGGCAGCCACCGGTCGCCGAGTTCCGACCTCGGCGCGGCATCGAACACCAGGTCGAGGTCCTTTCCGGCGGCCAGAGCCTCGCCCTCGAGATTGTCCCGCAGGCAGGTCGGCTCGAAATCCGGGTAGTACGCGCTGCTGCCGCGATAGACGGCGATCTGGAACAGGTACGCCGAGCCGCGATTGCCGGTCAGCCGGTAGCTGTGGTCGCCGTGCAGGCGGGCCTGGTGATAGACGGCATCCGCCGACGGCGACATCATCTGGCGCTGCAGCGACTGCATCTTGATCAGCAGCGGGTTGGCGGGGTCGGCCTCCAGGTGCATCAGGTGGCCGGCATTGGCGAGGCGCACGGCCTGCCGGAAACCTTCCAGGGCGTAGAGGGGGTGGTCCGCGGCCGGGCCGGTGCACAGATTGGCGACCGCCTCGGCGAATGCGCTCTCACAGTCGGCCAGCAGGCCGGCGACCGGGGCCGGAAGGGTCCTGTCGTCTGCCGTCTCGCTCATGTCCAATCCTCCGCTTCGTCGAATGTGCCGAATGCCGCCAGTATCGCCTCATCGTCGAGCCCGAATTCCTCCATGGAATAGGTGGGCTTGCCGTGCTTGTGCTGTGCGTTTTCGGCCTGCCATTGCTCGAGCGCCTGTTCCGTCTGCCCGGTCATTGGCATGCCGGCCCGTTGGAAGACCGCACCGGCAATCCCGACGGCGTCTTCGAGCACCGCCCGGTAGGGGGCGTCCACAATGTTCAGCCGGTCGCGCAGCGCCTCCCGTTGCGCCCGGTGGCGCCGGAACTCCGGCCCCCAGTAAGTCAAAGTCTGGCGGCCGATGCGCCGGGGGTCGTAATCGTCGAAGAGGTCCAGGTAGATCGACCTGATCAACTGGCAGTACGACGGCAGCACGGTGCGCAGGTCGCGGTGCAGGTGCAGCAGCGTGGCCTTCGGGTAGACGGTGGAGAGGGCATCCAGTTGGCCGATATGGCCGGGGTTCTTGAGAATCCAGTGGCGTCCCTGCCGGCCACCCTGCTGCCACTGCAGGTATTGCAGCAGCCTGTGCTGCAGTTCGTAGGCGGGCAGGCGGGGCCGCTCGCGCAGCCAGTCGAGCAGCGCATCGCTCGGGTGGATGATGAAAATCATCAGGTAGTCGATGGCGAACAGGAGCAGGTCGGAATCCTCCTCCGCCTGTTCCGCGGTCCGTTCGTGGGAGGCCAGGAAGTCCGGGTTGTTCGCCCGCTGCGCTTCCTGGATGGCGCGGGCAAACGCGATGCGTCCGGCCGGGTTGCCCGGTTCCTCGTCCGGAAAGGGCGCCGGATTCTGCGTCATCCACAGGGGCAGCGCGATGGTTCCCGGCGCCGCCGAGAGCAGCCGCTGCATCTTGGTGGTGCCGCACCTCGGCATGCCGAGCACGACGATCGGGTCGGAGACATCCTCCTGCAGTATGGCGGGGTGCGACTTCACCCCGTCCATATAGCGCAGGCGGTTGACCAGCCAGCGGCGGACGTTCGCCTGAAAGGCCATGAAGCCGGTGTCGGAGAAGCGCAGGTCGCGCCCGGCGCAATCGAGCACCTTGGCCAGAGCCTCGGTAAAGCCGGTATCCCCGAAATCCTCCAGCCCCGCCTCTTCCCTGGCGGCGGCCAGCACGCTGTCGAGATCGTACGCGGCTTCCATCAGGCGGACAGCCAGAACCCGCCGCTGGCGTCTACCACCTGCCCCGTCACCCAGGCGGCCGCGTCGCTCGCAAGGAAGACGATGACCCGGGCGACATCGACCGGTTGCCCTACCCGCCCCAGCGGCGTGATCTGCACCAGCGCCGCGGCGTGTGCCTCGTTGCTCACGGCCTCGGCCGCGATTTCCGTATCCGTCAGGCCCGGCGCCACGGCATTGACACGAATGTTCCTGGGGCCCAGTTCGGTGGCGAGTACGCGCGTCAACTGGTTCAGGCCCGCCTTCGATGCCGCATAGGGCGCCATGCCGGCCGGCGGCATGCCCTGGTAACGCGCTCCCGCGGAAGTGACGTTGACGATGCTGCCGCCGCGCCGGAGCAGCGGCAGCGCCTCGTGAACGAGCAGCATGGGGGCCACCAGGTTCACCTCGACCTGCTCGCGGATCTGCTCCGGGTCCTGTGCGTCGAAGTCCGCGGTTACGGAAGCGGCGGCGTTGTTGATCAATATGTCCAGCCGTCCGAAGGTGCTGCGCGCCGCCTCGAGCGCCCGCGCCCGGTCGGCTGCTTGAGCCACGTCCATCCGTTCCCAGGCAATCATGCCCCCCGAACTGTCGGCAACGCTACGCAACGGTTCCTCGCGGCGGCCGCCGATGAGCACCCGGCAGCCCGCCGCCGCCAGCAGTTCCGCCGTGGCCCGGCCGATGCCCGTGCCGCCCCCGGTGATGAGCGCGGTCTTTCCGTCAAGGCCGTTCATGCGAGGCGCCCCGATCGACGACGTTCCCAATCTTCCTGCCAGGCGGCAGAATCAGTCCAATAGACACTTGTCCACTCTAAAGATGGGTGCGTGGTTGCGCAAGGGACTCTGACGTTGCAACGGGCGCGTGCAACCGGCCGGATGGAGGCCAAAGTATCCTACCGCCCATCGGTTATCATGGCTTCCCGCAACGCCGGCTCGCCGTTTCGACAATCACATGGTCGCTTCCTCGCATCTCGCAACCGCCGAAGGGCTCCTCGACACGATTTCCCGGCTCGACATCGACGGTTTGCGCGGCTGCCTCCATGAAGACATCGTGATGGAACTGCCTTTTGCGCCCGGAAACGAACCCCTGCGCTTTGAAGGCCTGGAGAATGTCATTCGGGCAATGCGCTCCGCGCCGGAAACATTCCACCGGTTTCAGTTCAGCATTCACGAACGGTATTGGTGCGCTGAAAGAAACACGGCAATCCTGGAAGCCACCAGCATGGGGCTCATGAAATCCCGCCGGATTTATCAGAACCGCTACGTCTTCGTATTCCGGTTCCGGGAGGACAGGGTCGTGCGATGGCTGGAGTTTTTCGATCCGCTCGCCGCGGCCGCAACGGCGGATTCCCAGTCGTGAAGGCGGCGTTCCTTAATGCCGGCTATCCGCCCAGCACTTCCAGGATCCGGTCTTGGATGATTTCCCCGGTGTTTTCCATATTGCCCACGGTTTCTCCGCCATCGACCGCCAGGTCGACGCCCGTGATCTGGGCTGCCTGGTCGCTCGCCAGGAAGACGGCCGCGTTGGCGACATCCTCCGGCATGCCGAGCCGGCCGAGCGGCATCCTGCCCCGCATGGCTTCCATCGATATGTCCACCAGTTCCTCCACCCTGTCTTCGGGCGCACCCTCCATGGCGGTCATCGGGGTGCGGGTGGGGCCCGGTGAGATGCAATTGACCCGGATGCCGTACTTGCCGAGTTCGATGGCCAGCGACCGGGTCATGCTCACCACGCCCGCCTTGGTGGCACGATAGGGGACGATGCCGTAACCGCCGTAAAGCGCCGAGCTGGACGCGGTACTCAGGATGCAGCCGCCGCCGTTTTTCGCCATGTGGCGGGCAGCGAAGCTCGCGCCGAGCATCGGGCCGAGCAGGTTGACCTCGATGGTTTTGCGGAAGGTCTGGAAGTCTTCCTCCAGAAAGCCCGCCTGAAGAGCGCCCATGGTGCCGGCGTTGTTGAACATGATGTGCAGCCCGCCGAATTCCCCGACCGCCGTGTCGATGAGCGCCTGCACCTGGCCGGACTGCGTCACGTCGGCGTGGCGGTAGAGCGCCGCGCTCCCCAGGCCCTCCGCCACGGCTTCGCCGGTATCATCGAGCACGTCAGCCAAGACCACCCGCGCCCCCTCCTCAACGAAGCGCCTCGCGGTGGCTTCGCCTATGCCTCGAGCAGCGCCCGTGACTACCGCCACCTTCCCTTCGAGCATGCTCATCATTCACCTGGCCTCGCCGGCAGGCTCACAGGCGTTCGAGAAAGAAGGCGCAGGCATCATTCATGCTCTTTTCCAGGAACTCACCGTCATACCAGGCGTAGTGTCCGCAATCGTAGGTATACAGCTTCTTGGGTTCCGCGGTGGCCTCGTACAGTTTCCGGAAACTGTCGGTGTTGGCCACTATGTCCTGCTCGGCCAAAAAGTAGGCGATCGGTTTTTCGATTCGATGGGCCACATCGATCGGCCGGAAATCCACCACGCGCGACATGGAATCGAAGCCCATCCAGTTGCGCCAGGCGGGCACGGCTTCCCAGAACTCCGGCTCCCATGAACGGCTGTCCGGGTCGATGAAGATGTCCAGTACCGTCAGGCAGCGATCGACCTCATTGGTGAGAACGCGCTTCTGCCGGGCTTCGGCCATTTTCTTTTCCCACTCCGCCATCTGCTCCGGCGTTCGCTGGTTGGTTATGGCCTCGTAACCATCGGCGACGCCACCGGTAGCCACGCCGGCCTGCACCCGGCGGTCGAGAGCCATGGTGTAGGCCGTGATCAGCGCACCGAAACTGGCCCCGAACTGGCCCATGCGGCCGGCATCGACGAAGGATTGCGCCTCCAGCCAGGAAAAACCGTTCCGGCAATCCTCCACCTGCTCGAAGGGCGCCATTCTGCCGCGTTCGCCGCCACTGTCTCCCCAACCCCGGTAGTCGATTGCGAGGGCGAGGAAACCCGCGTTGACGAAATACTCGGCGAACAGCGGCTGCACCATCATGCGGATGCCGGTGAATCCCTGGCACTGCAGGATCACCGGGTATCGTTTCTCTTCATCGAAATCGTCGGGTACGTGCAGGTCCGCCACCACGACATCGCCGTCGCTGTAGTAGGTTATCGTCCTTGTTTGCATTCACTCATCTCCCGGTCGGATTCTGATTGGTAATCAGCAAGAAAGGTACACGATCGCGTGTGACTCCCGTCAGGTTGAAGCATCGGCCGGTCAGTACTGCGATTCCGGCAGGCGCAGCACTATTCCGTCCAACGCTGCGGTCGCCTGGATCTGGCAGGAAAGACGGCTCGCTTCGGTGCGCTCCTCCAGGCCGAATTCCAGCATGGTGTCTTCCTCCTCGGAGACCGACGGGAGACGGCCCAGCCATTCCGGTTCGACCATGACATGGCAGGTGGCGCAGGCGCAGGCGCCCCCGCAGTCGGCCAGTATCCCCGGCACATTGTTGCTGCGCGCCGCTTCCATCAGGCTTACGCCGGGTTTCGCCTCCACTTCGTGCTCGGCGCCGTTGAATTCAACGTAGGTGACATTGATCATGGAGCGATCCCCTGCCGCGGTTTCGCAACACCAGACCTTCGGCAACCCCTCGGTGGCATGTCTGGCCCCCGGCGCTACCCGGGCAATTCCACGTCGAGAACCATTTCGAAGCTGGTGGCGCCACTGTCGGGCACCACGGGGCTGCGGTAAATGTCCACGGCCGGCCCCACCACGCTGACGGCGAACATCAGGCGCGCCAATCGCCTGTCCTCGTCCTGGTACTGGGCGAAGGATTTCCGGTCCAGGTACGACTTGATATCTTCGGCCCGCTCCAGCATGGCTGCATAGAAGTCCCGGAGTTCTTCCATGGAGGAAGCCAGGCGCACCGCGTAGCGGGCGTTGTAGTCCGGCCGGTCCCACTTTTCGACGTAGGTTTCCAGCTCTGAAAACCGCTCCGGCAAGCTCATGAATTCCTCCCGCTACCAGGCACAGGGCCGCAGATCGACCGCTGAGAACACGAATCCTGTATATCAACACATGTCTATAGAAAACTAGCGGCAGCCGGCGTGGTTGTCAATAAACGTCAACCCCTGTCATCCGCCTGCTCGAGCACGGCCGTATCCTTGCCCACATTTTTCACAAACGGTATGCGCATACCGCCGTCAAGGCGGATGATCGAACCGTTGAGGTAGTCGTTCTCACAGATGTGCCGCACCAGTTCTCCGAATTCGAGCGGGGTGCCCAGGCGCTCCAGCGCCGGTACCGTGGAAGCGACCAGTTCGTGGACGGCCTCGTTGGCACCCCGTCGGAACATCGGCGTATCGATTCCCCCGGGCGCTATGGTCATGACGCGGATGCCGTACCCGCTCAACTCGCGGGCCAGGCTCAGGCACAGGCCGTTGACCGCGGCCTTTGACGTGACATAGCTGCTACCGACCACGCCGTCGAGCGCTCCGATCGAGGAAACGTTGACGATCAGGCCGCGCAGGCCGTCCTCCATCCGCTCGATTCGGCTCAAACGATCGGCAAACACCTGGTTGGCATACAGTGTGCCGAGAACATTGGTTTCAACAATCTCGCGCAGCGCCTCCCTGGAGCAGGCTTTACCCCGCCCTGCAAGAAGCGGCGGCATACTGCCGTTGGCGGCGGCATGAACCAGTATCCGCGGAGTGCCGAACCGGTCCTCGATGGCGTCGAATACGGCGTCGAGCGCCTCCGGGTCCGACACATCGCATTGAAAGGCGCCTCCACCGACCGCTGCCGCGGTGTCCTTGAGCACCTGCAGCCGACGGCCGAGCAGACAGGCAGTGACTCCCTGCGCCGCCAGCACCCGAGCGGCGCCGGCCCCCATGCCGGTGCCCCCACCGGTAATCACCGCGATCCGGTCTTTCAGTTTCATGACCTCACCA
Organism: uncultured Pseudomonadales bacterium; assembly: GCA_964638775.1. Classification (GTDB taxonomy): domain Bacteria; phylum Pseudomonadota; class Gammaproteobacteria; order Pseudomonadales; family Azotimanducaceae; genus Azophilus. The sequence goes on along the minus strand of CAZWZH010000024.1, from coordinate 29,951 downwards.
AACTCGAACACGCCGCGAAAGAATTATAGACATCTGTCTACCTACCGGAGGAAATCCACGCCGGTGATCGGGCGGCACTGGAGCAGGTGGAAACGCCCCCCGGACAGGGCCCATTCCAAATCCTGCGGCACCCCGTCGTAGAACGCTGTCGCCTTCACACCCAAAGCGGCCAGCTCGGCAAGTTGCCCGTCGTTCAGCGTCAGGCGCTCGCGCAGCGCCGGCTCGGTTGGAACCCGCACTGTACCTCCCTCCGGCCCAGCGCCGCGCCGGATGGTCAGCGCCTTGTCGCCCATGCGCCGCGCCTTGGGCTCGCCGGTCTTCGCGTCCAGGATGTACTCATCCGGGTTGACCAGGCCCGAGACCACCGCCTCGCCAAGCCCCCAACTCGCGTTCACCACGATCTCGTCGGCTCGCGCGTTCATCGGGTTGCCGACGAACATTACGCCGGAGACGTCCGCTTCCACCATCGCCTGGACCACCACCGCGATACTCAGTTGTTCCCCGTCGAATCCGCGCCCGTGACGGTACGCCACCGCCCGCCCTGTCCACATCGATGCCCAGCAGCGGCGCAGCGCATCGAGCAGCGCCGGCGCGCCGCGGATGTCGAGATAGGTGTCGTACTGCCCCGCAAAGGACGCCCCGGCCAGATCTTCCGCCGTACCGGAGGAACGCACGGCGACAAATGGATCGTCACCCAGCGACTTGTAGACGTCCCGAATCTCACCCGCCAGTCGCTTGGGAATCGCGCCGTCCCGGAACAGATCGCGGATACGCGCGGTCTCCCGCTCCACCTGTTCCGGGTACGCAAATTCGACGCCATCGAGAATCCCGTCAATGCGCGGCTGCAAGTCGTTCGCCGCCAGGAAGGCGGTATACGCTTGCGTAGTCACCACGAAGCCAGGGGGTACGGGAAAATCCGCCCGGACCAGCCTGCCGAGGCTCGCCCCCTTGCCGCCGGCCAATGCAAGCTTCATGGATTCCTCGGTCCCCAGTTTCAGAATCATGGTTGCCGCTCCGAAAGTTTCGCCGCACTTGGCCTGCAGATGTCCGCGGGCCAACCTCAGACTACTTGCGCCGCAACAGTGACCTCGGGCTCACGGGATTGCCGTCGCGCCGAATCTCGAAATGCAGCGTGCGCAGCTTCGATGAACCCCGGCCGATGCTGGCAATGCGCTGGCCGCCGTTGACGCGCTGCCCCTCCTTGACGGTGAAGGGCTGATTGAGACTGTAGGCCGAAAGATAGCTGTCGTTGTGCTTGACGATCACCAGGCGTTCATAGCCGCCGAGCCCGGACCCGGCATAGACGACTTCGCCCACGGCCGCCGCCTTGACCGGTGAGCCGGCATTCATCTCGAAATCGAGGCCCTTGCTGGCGCCCCCGAACTCGCGCACGACCGGGCTCGAGGCGGGCCATTGCCAGACCAGCGCAGATGAGGGTGTCTGCGGAGCCGGTGTGGCCGGGGCCCGCTTCCGGGTAGGCGGCCTGGACGATCTCGGGGGCGTTCGCGGAAGTGTTTTTGCCACCGCCGGCCCCGTCAGGCGCAGCCTCTGGCCGGGATAGATGGTGTAGGGCGGCCCGATGCGGTTGTTCCTCGCCAGGCGGTTCAGGTCAAGGCCGTACCGCCAGGCGATGGAGTACAGCGTATCCCCGCGCCTGACCACGTGGATGCCGGAGCGCGGGATGGCCGCGGTGCGCGGCGCGGGCGTTGAGCTGCGCTCCGGCGACGGCCCCCGTTCCACGACGACGGGGCTTCCGGGCGTCGCGCATCCTGCCCAGGCAGAGACCAGCAGCAGCGCGAGCAGGCCGCGCAACGCCATGGTCAGGCGACGGGGCCCCGACGCCATCACGTTCCCTGAAATCTGAGCCTGGCGAGCAGCCACAAAGCCACCGCGCCGGCTATCATCATGGCAAGGGTGAGCCCGACCCGTGCCGGTGAACCGGAAGTTTCACTCCACGCGCCCGGAGAAAGCAGCGCGCCGCCCGCCTGCCAGGGCCACAGGTTGAGCAGCGCTCCCGCCATGAAACCCGTCAGGAATCCCAGCACCGGCTCGACAAAACGGTCCATCAGGGTCTTGAGCAGCCTGGCGAAGAGCGCAATGCCGGTCGCCATCCCGAGAACGAACACCGCCAGCACCGGCAGGTTCAACGACGCCGCGGCTGCGAGGACGTCGGCGTACAGGCCCAGCACGACAAGGAGAAAACTGCCGGAGACCGCCGGCAGCAGCCAGGCGCATACCGCCAGCGCCCCGCCGAGGAAATAGGCCGGATAGGTTGGATCGGTTCCCACGGGATCGAGGAGCCCGGTCGCCGCGCCGAGCAGCAGCCCCGCCACACCCAGGGTCGACAGGATTACGGGCGGGCGGGCGCGGCCGATGTCGAACACCGAGAAAAGCACAAGTCCGAAGAAGAATCCCCAGACCAGGGTCGGGACCGTCTCGATGGCGGCGGTAATCGCACGGGCCAGCAGCAGGACACTCACCAGCATGCCGCTGCCGAGACAGGCCAGAAAGCCCATATTGTGGTGCCGCCAGAAGCGCCGGGGGTCGGTGACGAGCCAGGTCAGGGTCTTCGGCGAGAACGCGGCAAGGCTGGCGATCAGTTCCCGATAGATACCCGTCACGAAGGCAATGGTGCCACCGGATACGCCGGGAACGACTTCCGCCACGCCCATGGCCGCACCGCGCACCAGAATGCCCGTCCACGCCCCCGCATCGCGCCCGCCCGGCGCACCGGCATCCGTCACGAGCCCTGCACTCCCTTCAGGAGCGGCACGAATCGCACCTGCTTGACGACGTTTTCCTCGAATCCGCCCGCACTCCGGTCGATGACCCGAAGTTCCTGCACATCGCCTCCACCTACCGGCAATACCATCCGCCCGCCTTCGTCAAGCTGGTCGAGCAGCGCATCGGGGATGCCGCGGGGCGCCGCGGTCACCAGCATGCCGTCAAAAGGCGCCTGCTCCGGCCAGCCGAGATAGCCGTCACCGGTCTTGGCGACCACGTTGTTGAGCGACAGCGCATCGAATCGTTCCTGCGCACGGCCCGCCAGGGATTCGATACGCTCGATCGTGAACACCCGGCGGCAGAGTCCGGCCAGGATGGCCGCCTGATAGCCGGAACCCGTTCCCACCTCGAGAATCCTGGGCCGTGGCACGTTCAAGAGCGTGGCCGTCATGAGCGCCACGATCAGCGGCTGCGAGATGGTCTGGCCGTGGCCGATGGGCAGGGCGGTATCTTCATAGGCACGGTGGGCCAGCGCTTCTTCGATGAAGATGTGGCGGGGCGTGGCGGAAAACGCGTCGAGAACGTCCGGGTGCGTGATTCCCCGCTCCTCCAGGCGCGACACCAGGCGTTCCCGGGTTCGCCGGGAGGTCATGCCGATGCCGACGGGGTCAAAGCGGTTCACGTCGCGTTCGCCTTCTATGGCCCACGCGGGCTACCGTTCAAGGCCGGGCGCCGTTCCGGGCGGCTCCCTCGAGTGTCCCGGAGCCGGCTCCTCGGCCAGGATGTAGAACACCTCGCCTTCGCGGATCATGCCGAGGTCGGTACGCGCGCGCGCCTCGACGGCGGCATGCCCCTCTTTCAACGCAAGCACCTCGGCGGCGAGCAACCGGTTGCGCTGCCGTTGCAGTTCGGCCCGGCGCTGTTGCCGCTCCAGCCGCTCGTTCAGGGCCTGTGCCGCGAACCAGCCGTCGTCGCTGAACCAGGCCCGGTACTGAAGGCCCGCGATCAGCAGCACGAGAATGGCGGCGAGCAGTTTCATGCGCCGTTGAACTCCGCCCGTCCCCGGTAGGAGGCCCGGGACCCCATTTCTTCCTCGATACGCAGCAACTGGTTGTACTTCGCCACCCGGTCCGAGCGGCACAGGGAACCGGTCTTGATCTGGCCGGCCGCCGCACCTACCGCCAGATCGGCGATGGTGGTGTCCTCGGTTTCGCCCGACCGGTGGGAGACAACCACCGTATAACCCGCCTGCCGGGCCATGGCGACGGCGTCCAGGGTCTCCGACAGCGTGCCGATCTGGTTGAGCTTGATCAGAATCGAGTTGGCGATGCCGGCAGCGATGCCGCGCCTGAGAATGGCGGTATTCGTGACGAACAGGTCGTCTCCCACCAGTTGGACGCGCCCGCCGAGGCGTTGCGTCAGGAGTCGCCAGCCCTCCCAGTCCCCTTCGTCCATGCCGTCCTCGATGGAGACGATGGGCGCCCCGTCCGCAAGCCCCGCGAGGTAGTCGGCGAATCCCGCGCTGTCGTAACGGGCGCCCTCGCCGGCCAGCACGTATTCACCGTCGGCGAAGAATTCCGACGCCGCGCAGTCGAGCGCCAGGGTGACATCCTCGCCCAGCCGGTAGCCGGCCTTCTCCACCGCCAGGGAAACGATCTCCAGCGCCTCGCCGTTCGAGGCCAGGTTCGGGGCGAAACCGCCCTCGTCCCCCACCGCCGTGGTGAGCCCCCGGCCGGCCAGCACCCGCTTGAGGCCGTGAAAGATCTCCACGCCACAGCGCAAGGCCTCGCTGAAGCTCGACTGCGAGACGGGCTGGATCATGAACTCCTGGATATCGAGATTGTTGTCGGCATGCGCGCCGCCGTTCAGGATGTTCATCATCGGTACCGGGAGCCGCATGGTCGGGCCGCCGGCCAGTTCGTTGATGTACTCGTACAGCGCCAGCTTCCGGTCCGCGGCGCCCGCTTTCGCGGCGGCCAGCGAGACGGCAAGCGTGGCATTCGCGCCAAGCCTCGACTTGTTGTCGGTGCCGTCGAGTTCAAGCATCAGCGCATCGATGGCGCGCTGCTCGGTGGCTTCCGCGCCTTCCAGCGCCGGCGCTATCGTATCCGTCACGCCCCGCACCGCCTTCAGCACGCTTTTCCCGACGAAGCGCGCCGGGTCTGCATCGCGCAGCTCCAGTGCCTCCCTGGACCCTGTGGACGCACCAGAAGGCGCAATGGCACGGCCAAGGCTGCCCGCCTCGGTACGCACATCGGCCTCGACGGTCGGGTTCCCCCGGGAATCGAGGACCTGACGCGCCCGCACGACAGCCACCCGGCTCACGACCCACCGTCTCCTCGCCCGGCCGCCGCAACCCCGGCGTCCTTGCGGCCGGCGAGCGAACCTGCCGGAGCAGCGGACAGCGGAGCGCTTTTGCCCAAACTGTCTTCCAGGTACGGGCTGGCCTTCACGACATCGTCCAGGTGCTTCAGCCCGGCGAGCAGTTCCGGCATCAGGGCGAGCGGCCAGGAATTCGGCCCGTCGGACAGGGCGTTGTCCGGGTCGGGATGCGTTTCCATGAACAGGCCCGCCACCCCTGCCGCAACGGCCGCACGGGCCAGCACCGGAACCATTTCCCGCTGCCCGCCGGATGCGTGGCCCTTGCCGCCGGGAAGTTGCGCCGAGTGGGTGGCATCGAAGACCACCGGGCAGTCCGTCGCGCGCAGGATCGACAGCGCACGCATGTCGGAGATCAGGTTGTTGTAGCCGAAGCTCACGCCCCGCTCGCAGACCAGTATCCGCTCGTTGCCCACCGCCCGCGCTTTCGCGACCACCTGCAGCATATCGGCCGGCGCCAGGAACTGGCCCTTCTTGATGTTCACGGGCTTGCCCAGCGCGCACACCCGCTGCACGAAACCGGTCTGACGGCAGAGGAATGCGGGCGTCTGCAGTACCGACACCACCTCCGCCACCTGGTCCAGGGGCGTATCCTCGTGCACGTCGGTCAGCACCGGCACGCCCACCTCGCGCCGCACCTTGTCCAGGATGCGCAGCCCTTCCTCGAGCCCGGGGCCGCGGAAGCTCCGGTGCGAGGAGCGGTTGGCCTTGTCGAACGAACTCTTGTAGATGAACGGGACGCCCAGGGCGCCGGCGGTGTCCCTGAGCGCCGTGGCCGTCGACAGGGCCAGGGCTTCGCTCTCGATGACACAGGGGCCCGCAATGAGAAACATGGGCTCGCAAGACCCCACCTCGAACCCGCAGAGTCGCATCAGCCCGTTCCGTCTTTCAGCAGTACCGGGCCGACCAGGGACTTTTCTTTGGCCGCGGCGATGAACCCGTTGAAGAGCGGGTGCCCGCCGCGTGGGGAGGAGGTGAACTCAGGGTGAAACTGGCAGGCGATGAACCAGGGATGGCCGTCGATCTCGATCATCTCCACGAGTTCTCCGTCTTCGGAGCGGCCGGCTACCCGCAAGCCGCGGTCCTCGAACCGTTGAATGTAGTGGTTGTTGACTTCGTATCGATGGCGGTGCCGCTCATGAACCACCTTCTGCGCGTAGGTCTGCCTGGCCATGGAGCCTTCGCAGAGCACACAGGCCTGCTCGCCCAGGCGCATGGTGCCGCCCATGTCTTCCTCGCCGGTGCGCATCTCGACCTGGCCTTCCCGGTCGGTCCATTCGGTGATCAGGCCGATCACGGGGTGCGACGTGGCGATGTCGATCTCGGTGGAATGGGCGCCCTCGAGGCCGCAGACATTGCGGGCGAAGTCGATGATGGCGGCGTGCAGGCCGTAGCAGATGCCGAGGTAGGGAACCCCGTTGGTGCGGGCGTAGCCGGCAGCCATGATCTTGCCTTCGAACCCGCGTTGCCCGAATCCGCCCGGCACCAGGATGGCGCTAACCTCATCGAGCCGCCCGGTGCCGTCCCGCTCGAGTTCCTCCGCATCGATGAAGTCGATGTTCACGCGGGTTCGCGACTGGATGCCGGCATGGCGCACCGCCTCGATAAGCGATTTGTAGGCATCGAGCAGGTCGAGGTACTTGCCGACGATGGCGATTTTCACTTCCCGCGCGGGGTGCAGTTCCGCCTCCACCACAGCCCGCCAGCTCGACAGGTCCGCCGGATCGCACTCGACCCCCATCTTCTCGACCAGGTAATCGTCGACGCCCTGCTGCCTGAGGGCGGCCGGCACCTGGTAAATCGTCTCGAAGTTGACGATCGATACCACCGCCCGCGTCTCGACGTTGGTGAAGAGCGCAATCTTGCTGCGGGCGTCCTCGGGCAGTTCCTGGTCCGAGCGGCAGACCAGGATGTCGGGCTGCAGGCCGATGGAGCGCAGTTCCTTCACCGAGTGCTGGGTAGGCTTGGTCTTGATCTCCCCCGCCGCGCTGAGATAGGGCACCAGGGTGAGGTGGATGATCAGCGCCCGGTCCGAACCGATCTCCAGCCGGAACTGCCGGATCGCTTCCAGGAACGGCTGCGACTCGATGTCGCCCACCGTGCCCCCGGTCTCCACAATCACCACGTCCACGCCTTCGCCGACGAGCTTGATGCGCCGCTTGATCTCGTCGGTGATGTGCGGAATGACCTGGACGGTGCCGCCGAGGTAGTCGCCCCGGCGTTCCCGCCGGATCACTTCGGCATAGATGCTGCCGGTGGTGAAGTTGTTCAGCCGCGACATGCGCACGCCGGTGAACCGTTCGTAGTGGCCGAGGTCGAGGTCGGTTTCGGCCCCGTCGGCGGTGACGAAAACTTCCCCGTGCTGGAACGGATTCATCGTCCCGGGATCGACGTTGATGTACGGATCCATCTTCAGGACGTTGATGTTGAGACCGCGTGCCTCCAGGACGGAAGCGAGAGATGCGGTGAGAATGCCCTTTCCCAGGGAAGAGACGACGCCGCCGGTAACAAATACGAATCGCGTCATGGGCTCCATCTGTTATCGGCCCGGACCAATGCCCCGGCCGGACAGCCACCTTCACGAATGGATGCGAGACGTTGCCGTCGATCTCGAAACGATTCGGCCGGTGGCCAAGATGGGATTAAACAATAGCAAAACCCGCCCGCAAGGACAAACCAGGCCCCTCACTCGCGGATCGGGTTGCGGAACGCGCCGAGTTCGCTCCCGATCGCCGTTTCTCCGCCGGGCCAGGCCATCCCGTAGTCAGCGACCGATTTCCGGATGCCAGGCAACACGCCAGCGCGGTTCCCTTTCGGGAGAGTCCGCGATGGCGATGCCGGGAATGCAGATCAGTGCGTCTCCGGAATAGACCAGGGGCCAGGTACGCCGCTGCCAGGGCGGTACCCCCGCACCGTGCAGGAGTTTCTTCACGGACCGGGTTCGGCCGCGTGTGCGCAGGCGTTCGCCGCCGCCGCGGAACCGTACGTCGAGCGGGCCGGCGGCATGGAATCCCAGGGCGTGCCGCTCCACCGACAGGTTCCCGTGCGGCAATGCCAGCACGCCCGGCAGGTCTAGCCGATATCTCGGGCGGAGCTCGCAATCCGGCCCGGTGTACACCGCCTTTTCGCCATGACGTCGAAGCACGCCGTGCCGAAGGTCGAGCCGCGGGTGGGCATCCGGGGGCGCATCGAACTGCCGGGCAAATTCCGCGAGCGCATTGCCGGGCGTGGAGAATTCGCCCAGACCTCGCAACCAGAGCCCAAGTACCGGCACGCGGAGCTCCGCCGGAAACTCCCGCAAGGCGAGTTCCCCGCCACCGTGGGGTGTGGTTCCGGCCACCGGGGCGGCGGCCGAAACGTCGTCGGCCAGGTGATCGAGCAACGCATCGCGGGCGAACTGCATCGCCGCACTCGCGGCCATGGTCTTCCCCACGTCCGGCCAGCGGCCGGCCAGCCTGGGAAAGATCTCCCGGCGCAGGAAATTCCGGTCGTGGTCCACCCGCGCATTGGAAGGGTCTTCAACCCAGTCAAGCCCGGCCTCTCGGGCATGGCGCAACAGGGCTTCCCTGGGTGTCGCGAGCCACGGCCGCAGGATTCGGGCTCCGCAATGGAGGCGCCGGGTCCGTGGCATGCCGAGCGGCGCGCGGCCCTGGACAAGTCGCATCAGAACGGTCTCCGCCTGGTCATCCTCATGGTGGCCCAGCAGCAGCAGGTCGTCGACGTCCAGCCGATTGTCGAACACCGCATAGCGGGCGGCACGAGCGGCCCCCTCGCTGCCATCGCCGGGTTCGGCGCGCGAACTCACGAATCGGACGCCCAGTTGCCCGCAGATTTCGCTGCAGTGGCTTTCCCAGCGAACCGCGTCGGGTTGCAGGCCATGATTGACATGCAAGGCCGTGACATCGGCCTGCACGGCCCGGCCGACATGAAGCAGAACCGTGGAATCAAGACCCCCGGAAAAACCGACGTACAGCCGCCGGTACGGAAACTCCGCGAGTTGAGACCGCAGCTTTTCCTCGAGATTGACAGGCAGCGCGTTCAAGGTCGTCGAATGACCGCGGGCCGGTCAGCGGGAGTAGTGGAAGGCCACGCTCTCGGCGCCGAATTCGGACCTCAACCGCGAGAGCAGTTCGTCGCTTCCCCGAACCCGCCAGCCAGGGCCCAGGCGAACCTGCGCTTCCGCGCCACGGGAGCTGTAGCAGACGCTGACAGGGCAGCCGCCGTTCTCGCTGACATGGGGCTCGAGCGCCGCCTTCAGGCGCCCGGCGGTATCCGCGGCGGGGTCATCGCCGCGCAAGTGGATGCGCAACCCGTCCGAGAATCGGCCCCGCGCTTCCTCGATGGTCAGGGCGCGCTGGGCCACCAGCTTGTAGCCGTCGTTGTAGTCGTCTTTCTGCACCTCGCCCTCGAGGATGACGAGACTGTCTTTTTCCAGTTTGTTCCTGTCCCGTTCGTACACCTCGGCAAAGAACGACGCTTCCATGCGGCCCGAGCGGTCGTCGATAACGGCGAACCCCATCGTATCGCCGCGGCGGCCCCGGCGGGTGCGCAGGCTCAATACCGTACCGCCCACGACCTGCCGTTCCCTGCCTGCCTGCAAGGCGTCGATTCCGGTACAGAAGCGGCTCAGTTCACCGAGGTACGATTCGATGGGATGGCCCGTCAGGTAGAATCCGAGGGTCTGTTTCTCCCCCTCCAGACGCTCATCCGGCGCCCAGGGGCGCACGCCCGCTGTCGACGGGGCCGGCGCCGCCGCATCGATGCCGCCGAACATGTCGGCCATCCCCGAGGCGGCATTGCGCGCCGCCTGGTCCGCGCCCTTGAGGGCCTGATCGAGGTCGCTCCACAGCCGGGCCCGCACCGCTCCCGGGGATTCCCCGGCGTGCGCGAAATCGTCGAGTGCTCCGCACCGTATCAGCGCTTCCACCACCCGCCGGTTCGCTTTCTTCGCGTCCACCCGCACACAGAACTCGGCAAGGTCCTGGAAAGGGCCGGAAGCCCGCGCCGCCTCTATGGCTTCCACCGGGCCCTCTCCAACGCCGCGCACGGCGCCGAGCCCATAGACTACGCCGCCGTCGGCCACGGTGAACCGGTACCGGCTCAGGTTGACGTTCGGGGGTTTCAGCGACAACCCCATGCTGCGCACCTCATCGACGAGCGTGACCACCTTGTCGATGTTCTGCATGTCCGCCGACAGGGTCGCCGCCATGAACTGGGCGGGGAAGTTCGCCTTCAGCCAGGCCGTCTGGTACGAAACCAGCGCATAGCCGGCCGAGTGCGACTTGTTGAAGGCGTAACCGGCAAATTTTTCCATCTGGTCGAACAGGTCGTTCGCGAGCCTCGCATCCACCCCGTTGCCGACGGCGCCTTCCTCGAACTGGCGGCGGACCTTTTCCATTTCTTCCGGCTTCTTCTTCCCCATGGCCCGGCGCAGCAGGTCTGCCTGGCCCAGGGTGAAACCCGCCAGCACCCGCGCCGTTTCCATCACCTGTTCCTGGTAGAGCATCACCCCGTAGGTGTTCCTGAGCACCGGCTCCAGATCCGGATGGGGGTAGGTCACCCGTTCCCTGCCATGCTTGCGGTCGATGTATTCCTCCACCGCGCCGGATTGCAGCGGCCCCGGCCGGAACAGGGCGATGGAGGCGATGATGTCGTCGATGTTGTCCGGCCTGAGCCCCCGGATCAGGTCTTTCATGCCGCGGGATTCGAGCTGGAAGACGCCGGTGGTCGCCGCATTTCTCAACAGGCTGTAAGTGGCCGGATCGTCCAGGGGGATGTTTTCGATCAAGAGCGGCTCTTCACCGTTGTGCTCCCCGTTCCGCTCCGCATTCACGGCCTTGACCGTCCAGTCGATGATCGTCAGCGTCTTCAGGCCCAGGAAGTCGAACTTCACAAGCCCCGCGCGCTCGACGTCGTCCTTGTCGAACTGGGAGACGAGGCCGCTGCCGAGTTCGTCCACGCTCACCGGCACGTAGCCCTCAAGGTTGTCCGGCGCAATGACCACACCGCCCGCGTGCCGGCCCTCGTTGCGCACGATGCCCTCCAGCTTGAACGCCATGTCCATGATCTCGCCGGCTTCCTCGTCCTCGTCAACGAACGCCTTCAGCTCGGCGCTCTCCTGCATGGCCTTCTCAAGGGTCATCCCCACCTGGAACGGCACCATCTTGGACAGCTTGTCCCCCAGCCCGTAAGGTTTTCCCTGGGCACGCGCCACGTCCCGCACCACGGCCTTGGCCGCCATCGTGCCGAACGTGACGATCTGGCTGACCGCCTCGCGGCCGTAGCGCTCCGTGACGTGCTCGATGACCCGGTCGCGGCCGTCCATGCAGAAATCCACGTCGAAGTCCGGCAGGGACACCCGCTCCGGGTTCAGGAACCGCTCGAAGAGCAGGTCATGGCGGATGGGGTCCAGGTCCGTGATCCTGAGCGCGTAAGCCACCAGCGAGCCGGCGCCGGAACCCCGCCCGGGGCCCACGGGAATCTTCCGGCTTCGTGCCCAGGCGATGAATTCCATGACCACGAGAAAGTAGCCCGGAAACCCCATTTTCCGGATAACCTCCAGTTCGTATTTCAGGCGCTCTTCGTAGACCTCCGTATCCACGTCACCGGTCCCGGCCGACCTGCCTTCCGCCAGGCGTTCGGCCAGCCCGGAACGAGCCTTCCTGGCCAGGTAGGCTTCCAGCGTCTCCCCCTCCGGCACCGGGTAGCTCGGCAGGTAGGTCTCGTGGGTGTCTGGCCAGACCGTGCAGCGGCGGGCGATTTCCAGGGAGTTGTCCAGGGCTTCCGGAAGATCGGCGAACAGGCTTGCCATCTCCGTTACGGACCTGAAGTACTGGGCCGAACTGTACGGACGCTCCCGGCGCGGGTCGTCGAGGGTCCTGCCCTGCTGGATGCAGACCCGGGTTTCATGCGCCTCGAAATCGTCCTGGTCCAGGAAGCAGACATCGTTGGTGGCGACCACCGGCAGGTCGCATTCCGCGGCAAGCTGCAATGCGTCCCGCAGGTAGCGCTCCTCCTCCGACCTGCCGGTGCGCTGCAGTTCGACATAAAAGCGCTCGGGAAACCGGCCGGCCCACCACTCGGCCGACCGGCGCGCGCCCGGGGCATCCCCGCGCAGGAGGGCGCGGCCGATCTCGCCGTCCCGGCCTCCGGACAGCGCGATCAGCCCGTCCGCGTTGCCGGCAAGCTGTTCGCGGCTGACGATGCCCCATCGCTTGCGGTCGCCGTGCCCAAGCGATGCGAGGCTCAGCAGGTTGCCGTAGCCGGCGGCGCCGCACGCGAGCAGCGTGACACGGGCCTCCCCGCCGGCGGTCGCGTCTGCCGGCGCATGAGGCGGCGCAGCCGGCGCGCCGCCGTTTTCCGGACAGCGGATATCGAGCCCCGCTATGGGTTTGACGCCGTTGTCCGTACAGGCCCGGTGGAACTTCATGAGCCCGTAGAGATTGCCGCGGTCCGTCAGGGCCACCGCGGGCATGGACAACTCCGCGGCGCGCCGGGCGAGGTCTTTCAGGCGAATCAATCCGTCGGCAATGGAGTATTCGCTGTGAACCCGCAGATGGACGAAACCGGCGTTGTTCACCTCATTGCCTCCGCAAGCGCCCGGCGAACCGGCGCGAAACTGTTCCGATGGGCCGCACAGGGGCCAAGCCGGGCAAGTGCGTCGAGATGCTGCCGGGTCGCATAGCCCTTGTGGGATTCAAAGCCGTAGCCCGGAAAGACGCCGGCCAGCTCGGCCATCTCCGCATCCCGCGCCGTCTTCGCAATGATGGAGCCGGCGCTGATCTGGGGCAGGAGGTCGTCACCGCCCACAACGGCGACCGTGGTCACCCGCAGCGCCGGCGAGGTGTTTCCATCCACGTAGACGATGCGCGGCCGCACGCCCAACGCCTCCACCGCGCGCCGCATGGCGAGCAGGCTGGCGCCCAGCACGTTGAGCCGGTCCACCTCTTCCACTTCAGCCCGCCCGAGCGCGCAGGCAAGGGCGCTCTCCCGGATTTCAAGGGAAAGCTCATTCCGTCGCCCCGGGCTCAGGCGCTTGGAATCCCTCAGGCCTTCAATGGGCCGCTCGGGATCGAGGATGACCGCGCCCGCCACCACCGGGCCGGCCAGCGGGCCGCGGCCCACTTCGTCGACGCCCGCCGCCAGGTGCGCCTCCCAGGTATTCCTGCCGCTTCCGGAAAAGACCGTCAGTTGAGCCACATCCGTACCCCTTCGCCCCTTTCCCGGCGGGTTGCCTCATCGCACCGTCTGGATGTTTCCCCCGCGTCGAACAGGGTCTTTCCGGCCGTGGTTATGTTCCGCGCTCCATCGCGTTCGCCTTCGGCAACAGGCCCGCCACCGCATCGGCCGCACGTTCGCTGGCGTTCCTGCGCAGGCGCTCGTGCAATGCCGAAAACGCCTGCAAATGATCTGGATGGCGAGTGGATTTGTCCAGTTCCGAATGCAGTTTTTCCGCCAGCGCGGCCGGGGTCGCGTCACCCTGCAAAAGTTCCGGTACCAGGGCCCGGCCGGCCAGCAGGTTCGGCAGCGCAACGAAGTCCGTGTGGACAAGCCGGCGGGCCAGCCACCACGTCAGCGGCCCGAGGCGGTACGTCACCACCATGGGCCTGCGCAGCAACATCGCCTCGAGCGTCCCCGTGCCCGACTTGACCAGGGCCACATCGCACGCGGTCAGGGGCAGCCGGCCGTCGCCGGGATGTACCGAACAGGGCAGTTGCGGCCACTCGAGCAGCGACTTTTTCACCATCTCCGCAACAGGCGGCGACGGGCAGGGAATCACGAAGGTCGCTCCGTCGATCGAGTCCAGGAGCAGCCCGGCGGCTTCCAGAAAGGAGTCGAGCATCAGCCTCACCTCGCCCATGCGGCTCCCCGGGAGGAGGGCGATCACCGGTTTGTCCCCGGCAAGGCCCATGCTGTGCCGCGCGGCCCGGCGATTGGCCTCGGCACCGGCGTCGGGGCCGATGGCATCGGCGAGCGGATGGCCGACGTACACGATTTCGGTGTCCGTCCCTGCGTAGCAGGCTTTATCGAAGGGAAACAGGGCCAGCAGCCGATCTGCCGACCGCCCGATGCGCTTCACCCGGCCGCGGCGCCAGGCGTAGACCGACGGGCTGACGTAGTGGACGGTCGGAACGCCACGGCCTTTCAGTATGCGTTCAAGGCGCAGGTTGAAGACATTGGAATCGACGCCGACGAAGACGGCCGGGGGATCGGCAAGGAAGCGCCGGCGCAGGTCCGCGAGCAGGCCCAGAATGCCCGGCAGCTTCAACAGGGGATCCCGGAAGCCGTTTACCGCCAGCGTTTCCATGCTGCCCATGGATTCCAGGCCCTGTTCGAGCATGGCATTGCCACCCACGCCGGTGAATCGCAACCCGTCGTAGCGTCGGTGAAGGGCCCGCATCAGGCCCGCACCAAGCTTGTCGCCCGATGGTTCGCCCGCAACGATGCCGATGGTGGCCGTCACGCTCTCCGGCCCGAATCCGGGATTCGTTGCCGAGCGGTCATCGTCACCCGCCGGGCAGCACGCCGTTCCCTATTCCGGCCGGCCCGGACGCGGCCGGACGATGCCCACCTCGGAAGCCCGGATCGATGCGACGAAGCGCCCCACCTCCGCCGAGTCGGGATAATCCGCACACAACCGCGCACAGGCTTCGTCGGCGGTAAGGCCCAGCCGGAACACCACCCTGAACGCCTCCTTGAGAGCGTATATGGTTTCGGCGCCTGCGCAGCGCCTGCGCAGGCCTTCGGCGTTTATACCCACGGCGCAGGCCGGATTGCCGGCCGCCGTAACGTAGTCGGGCACATCCTTGAGAACCAGGCTCATCGCGGCCACATGAGTGTGGGCCCCCACATAGCGGAACTGCGGCACGCCCGCGTAGCCGCCGAGGTTGGCATGATCGCCCACCGTGCAGTGCCCGGCGATCGAGGCGTTGTTCGCCATGACGACATGGTCGCCCACCAGGCAGTCGTGGCCGATGTGCACATAGGCCATGAAGAGCCCGTGGCTGCCCACGACGGTCTTTCCCCGGCCCTGAACCATGCCCCGATGCACGGTCACGCCCTCGCGAAAGACGTTGTCGTCGCCGATTTCCAGCACGGTCGGCTCGCCACGGTAAGCCAGGGCGGGCGTTTCCTCGCCGAGGGTCGCGAACTGGAACACCCGGTTGCCGGCGCCCATGCGGGTCGGGCCCTTGATGATGGCGTGGGTGCCGATGCGGCAGCGGTCGCCGATGACCACGCCCGGGCCGATGACGCTCCACGGCCCCACTTCGACGTCTTCGCCGAGCCGCGCATCCGGGTCGACGATCGCCCGCGCGTCGATGGAACTCACAACGTGCGTGCCGCGCAGAGAATCTGCGTCTCGCAGGCAAGCTCGCCCGCAACATGGGCCTTGCACGCGAATTTCATCACGGTACGGCGTTCCACGAGCAACTCGCTTTCCATGTCGAGCCGGTCGCCCGGCACCACGGGCCGCTTGAACCGGGTGTTGTCCATTCCCGCCAGGTAGAAAATGGAGCCCACCGGCGGGGTTTCCCGGGTCTCCATCGCCAGCACCCCCGACACCTGGGCCATGGCCTCCACGATCAGTACGCCGGGCATGATTGGATGATCCGGGAAGTGGCCGGCGAAGAACGGCTCGTTGACGGTGACGTTCTTGTAGCCCTTGACACGCTCGCCCCGCACCAGCTCGGTGACCCGGTCGACCAGCAGGAACGGGTAGCGGTGCGGCAGGTACTCCGACAGGCTCTTGATGTCTAGGGGTTCCTGTGGACCTTGGTTCATCGGATCTTCCGCTCCAGCCGGGTAACGCGCTTGAAGAGTTCGTCGAGCCGCTGAAAACGTAGGGCATTGCGTTTCCAGGGGCGTATCCTGTCGTGGATTGTACCGCCCGCATAGGTGCCGGGCTCGGTGATGGAGCCCGCCACGTGGGTCACCCCGCTCACCGTCACGTGGTCGCAGATGTCGATGGGACGGTCGCCGCCGACACCTACCATGCCCGCCAGCACGCAGTGGCGGCCGACGGTTGTGCTGCCCACCAATCCAACGCATCCGCAGATGAGGCTGTGCGCCCCGATGCGGCAGTTGTGCCCGATCTGCACCTGGTTGTCGATCTTGACGCCGTCTTCGATCACCGTATCGTCGATGGCGCCCCGGTCGATGGTCGTCCCCGAGCCGATCGAGACATCACGGCCCACCGTCACGCCACCGAGCTGGGCAATGGCTTCCAGCCGCCCGTTCGCGTCCGGGGTATAGCCGAAGCCGTCCGCGCCGATCACAGAATTGGAATGGACCACGGTTCGCGCCCCGAGTTTGACATCGGCGTACAGCGTCGCGTTCGCCATCAGCCGAACGTCCTCATCGAGCCTGCAGCGCGGGCCTATCACGGCATTCGCATAAACGCGAACCCCCGGGGCCACCTCGGTATCGGGACCCACCACCACATTCGGGCCGATACGGGCTGCCTGGTGAATCGAGGCGCCGGGGTGGACATCGGCACTCGGGTGTATTCCCCGATTAAGGGGCGGCGGATCGTCCCAGAGCTGGGAGACCCTGGCGAACGCGTGGTAGGGATTGGCGACGACCAGGGCATTGGTCGGGCAGCCGGCGAGATCATCCTGCCTTAGAATCACCGCGGACGCACCGGTGGTGGCGAGCTTGTCCCGGTAGGCGTCATGGGAGAGGTGGCTGATCTGCCCGGCCCGGGCGCCGGCCAGGCTGCCCGGCCCCTCGATCTCGATGGCCGGGTCGCCGACGACCTCGCCGCCTACGCGTTCGGCCAGTTCGCCGAGGCTGAACGCCCTGGGACGATTCTGGCGGGAGTCAACCCCCTCGCGCCCCCGCATCGGGTCACGAATCGGAATTTTCGGTTTTTTCGCGCTTCTCGTTGAGTTTCTCGGTAACCCGGCGCGTTATGTCGTGCTTGGGATTGACGTAGCGAAGGTTGGCCCGCTCCATGATGAGGTCGTAGCCTTCCAGGGCAATCAGGTCTTCGAGCACGGCATTGAGCTTGGGCGCCATCACCTGCAGCAGTTCCTGCCGCTTGTCGTTGAGTTGCTTCTGCAGCTTGTTGACCAGGTACTGGTAATCGATCTGCTTGTCTTCGATTTCCTTCTGGATGCGGCGCTGCTCGCTCGGGCTCATGATCTCGCCGTCTTTCTCGATCTGCTGCTGCAGTGCGAGAAGCTCCTCGCCCAGGGCATTGACCTCGGTCTCTTCCTCTTTAAGCTCGTTCTGCGCCTTCTCCATCAGCGCCTGGGCTTCTTCGGTGGAGACGATGGCCCGCTGGGTGTCCAGAACGGCGATTTCCAGTTCCGCCGCCGCCAGCGGCGTGGCGAGAAGGAACCCGCACAATGCCAATCCGGTGATTTCGACCGCCAGCCTGTTGTTCACACTGCAACTCCTCTTCTGGTCCCGCGCAGAGCCTGATGCCAGCCCGCCCCGCCTGTTTCGCCGACTTTCGTACCGGGCGTCATTCTACATCAGAACAGGCAGGCTGGCTTGACCCGCCTTTCCCCGGGAAGCGAGGACACCGCGCACCGGCCGCCTTTCCGAAGCCGTCTCAGGCCGCCGCACGGGTCACCCGGCTGTCGGCCGGATTCGACGGGGGTTATCGAGCGACGCCCAACTCGAACTGGAACGACTCCTTCTCGTCGATCTCGCTGGTGTTGAACGGCTTTGCGATGCCGAAGGTCATGGGCCCCATGGCGGTCAGCCAGGTAACGCCGAAGCCCACGGAGTACCGGAACTCGTTGACATCGAAACCGAAGCAGTTGCGGCTGACGTCCGGGCAGTTGGAGTTGAAGACGTTGCCGGCGTCGACGAATATCACCGGCCGGAACTGTCGGTTCTCCTCGACGAAGGGCAGGGTGAGGATGAGTTCCAGGCTTCCTTCGACGAGCATGTTGCCGCCGAACGGGTCTCCGTCACGGGCCCTGCCCCGGCGGAAAAAGCCCTCGGGGATGGGGTTCCCGTCGATGTCGTGGGTGGGATTGGTGGTGCGCGGCCCGAGCGTGGACTGCTCGAACCCGCGAATGGAGCCGAAGCCGCCGGCAAAGAAGTGCTCGTAGAACGGCAGCGCCTTTGTATTGCCGTAGCCGCCGCCATACCCAAGCTCCGTGCGGAAGCGCAGCGTCAGCCCGGCGAAGAACGGGAAGTACTGTTCGCCCCGGTAGGTAACCTTCCAGAACTGCAGGTCGCTGCCCGGTATCGATGCCTGCAGGGCCAGCGTCTGGGAGCGGCCGCGGGTCGGGAACAGGCCACGGTTGAGCGTGGAACCGATCCAGGACAGGTTGGCCTTGAAATTCAGGAAGTCGTCGCCGTTCTTCTCGAGGAACTCGCTGATCTCCAGCGCCGGGAAGCGCCCTTCGGTAAGGGATGTCTGTTCCACTGAGCCGCCGAAGTTGATGCGCTGGGTCTCGCCGATGGGAAAGCCGAAATTCACGCCCACACCGAAGGCATCGGTGCTGTAGCGGGCGATATTGCGCTCGTCCCAGTCGAGGCGGCGGAAATAGGCGTTGTAGCCCCGGCTGATGCCATCGAGGGTGTAGTAGGGGTTGAAGTAATTGAAGTTGGCCGATTTCTGATATTTCGAGTACGAAAGGCCGAGGCCCAGGCTGTTGCCCGTGCCGAGCACGTTGTTTTCCTGGTAGTTGGCGCCGACCACCAGGCCCCATCCCTGGCTGTAACCCAGGGTCGCCGAAATGCTGCCCGAGGGTTGTTCCTCCACCGAGAAATTCACGTCGATCTGATCGTCCGTGCCGGGTACCTCCGGGGTTTCGACGTTCACTGCCTGAAAGTAGCCGAGGCGTTCCAGGCGCAGTTTCGACAGGTCGATCTGGGCAGTGGAGGCCCAACCGCCTTCCATCTGGCGCAGTTCCCGGCGCATCACCTCGTCCTGGGTCACGCGGTTGCCGGCGAAGCTGACGCGGCGCACGTAGGCCCTCTTGCCGGCATCGACCACCACATCGATGCTCACCGTGCCGCCTTCCTTGACGCGGGGAATGCCGCCCGCACTGGCGAAGGTATAACCGGAATTGCCCAGCGCCGCCTCCAGGCGTTCCTCCGTGGCGGTCAACCAGGCCTGCGAGAACACCTGCCCCGGCTCCACCAGCATCAGCGGGCGCAGGTCTTCAGGCTTCACGTCGTTCAGCTCGCCGAGCAGATTGACCTCGTCGATGGTGTACTTGTCGCCTTCCTCGACGTTCATCGAGATGTACACCTGGCGCTTGTCGGGGGTGATGCTCACCTGGGTGGAGGTGAGCTCGAACTCGACGTATCCGCGGTCTTTGTAGTACGACTCGATCTTCTCGAGGTCTCCGGTGAGTTTCTCGCGGTTGTACTTGTCGTTGTTGCGGAAGAATGAGAACAGGCCCGGGTGCTGCAGTTCCATCTCTTCGAGCAGTTCCTTTTCCGGAAATATGGTGGCGCCGACCACATTGATGTGCCGGATGCCCGAGGTCTTTCCCTCCTCGATGTCGATGCCGATGGCAACCCGGTTGCGGGGCAGTTCCTCGATGTTCGTCTCGATGGAGGCGCCGTAGCGCCCCTGGGAGACGTATTGCCGTTCCAGTTCCAGGCCGACCCGCTCCAGGGTCGCCTGCTTGAATATCTCGCCTTCGCTCAACCCCTGCTGGGTGAGGCCTTCGAGCAGGGCCTCGGTCTTGATCGCCTTGTTGCCCTCGATCTCGATGGACTCGATGGCGGGGCGCTCGATCACCGAGACCACGAGAACGTCGTCGTCGCGCGCCATGCGGATGTCATCGAAGTAACCGGAGGAGAACAGCAGCCGCATGAGCTGGCGCACCGCGACTTCATCGACGGTATCGCCCACCTGGACGGGCAGGATGTTGAACACGGTTCCCGCGGAGACGCGTTGCAGCCCCTGCAGGCGGATGTCGGAAATGGTGAACGCCTGTTGTGCCCAGCCGGCGGCCGGCAGCAGCAGCGCGCAGACGACCGCCAGAACGGACCAGGCCCGCCGCGCCGTCTGTACCGCCCGGGCCACTACATGAACCTCGCGATATCGTTGATGAGAACGAGCATGATGATGCCGCCCACCACCAGCAGGCCCACCTGGGCGCCGACGAGCTGGACCCGCTCCGGCACCGGCCGACGGCCGATCAGCTCCGCCAGGCAATAGAGAACGTGGCCGCCGTCGAGCATGGGTATGGGCAGCATGTTCAGCACACCGAGCGAAATGCTCAGCAGCGCGAGAATTCCGACATAGACACGCCAGCCGGCCTGGGCGGAATCGCCGGCTACCTTGGCGATGGTGATCGGCCCCCCCAGGTTGCGCACCGATACGGCGCCGACGAACATCTTCTTCAGGTGGTCGAGCATCAGCAGGGTTTTGGAGCCGGTTTCCGCGAGGCTCCTCGGAACGGCTTCCAGCGGCCCGTAGCGGACCTGGTTCGTCGCCCAGCCGATACCCACGAAACCGATTTCGGTACCGTCTTCCAGCACACGGCTGTCCGGCGTCACCGACAGGATCAGCGTCACGCCCCGGCGGACAACCGTCCATTCCGTGGCGCGTCCCGGGGACGCCCGCACCTCGTCCACCATGGCCGGCCAGTCTTCGACCGGTGCCCCGTCGATTGCGGTGATGCGGTCCCATACCTCGACGCCGCCGCGGGACGCCGGCCCGTCAGCCTGCACCAGCCCGACGACCGCCAGGTGGGCGGGCGCCAGGCCCAGGGAATCGAGCAGGTCGGGATCCGCCACACCCCGGAGCCAATCGCGGACGGGAACAGCCACGGTGGTGGCGGCGTCATCGCCGAACTCGCGCACGCCGAGCTGGATCTCGCCGCTGTCGCCCAGCCGGTTGGACAGGGCCATGACCACTTCCTGCCAGGTCTTCACCGGCTGGCCGTCCACGGCGACGATCTCCCGGTAGTTTTCCATTCCCGCTTCCCAGGCGGGGCTCGTCTCCTCCAGCTCGCCGACCATGGGAACGAGGTTGACCGTGCCCGCAACCGCCAGGCACCAGTAGGCGACGGCCGCCAGCACGAAGTTCGCGAAGGGGCCGGCAACGGCGATCGCCATGCGCCACCAGACGCTGAGTTTCGTGTAGGTCACGTCGCCGCGCCTGATTTCCACGCCCGCATCGGCGTCGCGTTCATCAAGCATGCGCACGTAACCGCCGAGGGGAATGGCGGCCAGGGCGAACTCGGTGCCGTGCCTGTCGAACCGGGACCAGATGGGTTTGCCGAAACCCACCGAGAACCGCACGATGCGGACCCCCGACCAGCGCGCCACCACGAAATGACCCAGCTCGTGAATGGTGACCAGAACGCCCAGCGTCACCAGGAATGCGAGGGGATAAATCAGCATACTTCAGCCATTTCCTTCATCGACGGGCTTTCGTTCACTGTCGGGCCGCTCAAGCCGGAGCCCGGCCGAACGTTGCGGCTGCATGGTAGCCGATCTCGGAACCCGTGGTCGAACCGGCAATTTCTGCAAATTGCGTCAGCTTTCCGCCCTCAGACGCTTGCGAGAGTGACTGCAAATGCGGGAAGAACCGGCAGGACGGAATCGATGCGGTCGAGCACGCCGCCGTGGCCCGGCAACAGCGAGCCGGAGTCCTTTACGCCATGCGCCCGCTTCAAGAGGCTCTCCATCAGGTCGCCGAATATCGAGACCGCGAACAGAACCAGGGTAACCGCCACCCAGGCCCAGTCGAGCACGCCGGTCACGGCCAGGCCGCCGATACAGGCGCCGCCGCCCAGGGCCGCCCCGCCCAGCACGCCTTCCCAGGTCTTGCCGGGACTGACTACCGGGGCCAGCCGCCGCCGCCCGAAGCGCTTGCCGGCGAGGTAGGCGCCTATGTCGGCGCCCCACACCAGGACGAACATCCACAACAGCCAATGGCTGCCATTGGGCTCCGCGCGCACCGCCACCACCCCCGACCAGGCGCTCCAGACCACGACAACGCCCAGCGGCGCCACCAGCCAGCGCTGCTCGAACAGGCGCCGGCAGGCCGGCCAGGTGACTATGCCGGCGATGGCAAGGATCCAGATGGCGATGCCCAGCCACAGCGCGGCGGCACGCAAATCCGCGAACGCATAGGCGGCGATCGCGAGGACGGCAAAGGCAGTCGTGAAGCCCCACCGCTCAAGCGCGGATTTCCACTGCGCGAGACCCGCCCACTCGTACACGCCCATGGCGGCCGCCACGCCGAAAACCAGCGCTGAGAGGGGCGGGCTCAGATAGACAGTGCCCACGGCGACCGGCAGCAGGCACAGGACGGTGACGGTCCGGCGGCGTCGCTGGCTGGCGATCGCCCCTACTCCCGGCAACCGAATCGGCGCTTGCGCTCTTCGAACGCGCCGAGCGCGCGAACCAGTTCTTCCTCGTTGAAATCCGGCCAGTACGCGTCGGTGAAATAGAACTCGGTGTAGGCGAACTCCCACAGCAGGAAATTGCTGATGCGGTGATCGCCGCCGGTACGGATGCAGAGGTCCGGCGCCGGCGCGTGCGACAGCGACAGGTACGACTCGAAAAGTTCCTCGTCAATCCGGTCTGCATCCAGGCTTCCCGCCCGCACGGCCCGCGCCATGGCCCGCGCCGCTTCGGTGATGTCCCACCGGCCGCCGTAGTTCGCCGCGATGTTCAGGGTCACATCGGCGTTCTGCCGGGTCATGGATTCGGCCCGGTTCATCTGCATCTGCAGGTCGGCCGGGAAACGGGTCCGGTCGCCGATGACGCGCAGGCGCACGTCCCGGCGATGCAGCTCGTCGAGATCGTTCTCGAAAACGTTGCGCATCAGGCCCATCAGCAGGTTGATCTCGCCCTGGGGCCGCTGCCAGTTCTCGGTGCTGAACGCGAACAGCGTGAGGCAGCGGATGCCCTGCTCGGCACAGGCTTCCACCACCGGCCGCACGTTCCTGGCGCCCGCCCGGTGCCCCATCGCGCCGGGCAACCGGCGACGCCTGGCCCAGCGGTGGTTGCCGTCCATGATGATGGCGAGGTGCCTGGGAAGCCGGACGGGCTTGTATTGCGGGACGCTGACCGGTAATTCCGACATCCGCGCTCAGATCTCCATCAGGTCCGCCTCTTTGGCGGCGAGTGCGGCGTCGACCTCCTTGACGCGACGGTCGGTGATCGTCTGAATCTGCTGTTCCGCACGGCGCTCCTCGTCCTCGGCGACTTCCTTCTCTTTCAGGAGTTCGCGCACCTCGTGAATGGCGTCGCGGCGAATGTTGCGGATGGCGATGCGCGCCGCTTCCGCCTCATGTCGCGCGTGGCGGGCGAGGTCGCGGCGGTTCTCCTCGGTCAGTGCCGGCAACGGAACCCGCACCTTCTCCGAACTGCTTGCCGGCGTTATGCCGATGTCGCTCTTCAGGATGGCCTTCTCGATCTGCGGGATGAGGTTCTTCTCCCAGGGCGTGATCACCAGGGTCCGGGCCTCCTCCACGGTGATGGTGGCGACCCGGTTGAGCGGCGTGTCGGCACCGTAATAGGGAACCTCGATCGGGTCCAGGAGGCTCGGGTGAGCGCGCCCGGTGCGTATGCGGGCAAAGGAAGCGTGCATGGTGCCGATGGATTTGCCCATGCGCTCGTCCGCGTCGTCTTCGATGAGTTCGATCATTTCGTTCATCAGCGCGACGCCTCGGGCGCGGGTACAATCCGGGTGCCAACCTTGTCACCGCTGGCAATCCGGGTCAATGCATCCGGGGCGTTGATGTCGAAAACCACCACCGGCAGGTCATTGTCCCGGCAAAGGCACAGGGCCGCGGCGTCCATGACCTGCAGGCGCCGCGCCAGGGCGTCATCGAACGTCAGTTCGTCAAAGCGCTCGGCGTCCGGGTCGGTGACCGGATCCGCACTGTAAACGCCGTCCACCTTGGTAGCCTTGAGCACCGCCTCGGCATTCAGTTCCAGGGCGCGCAGACAGGCCGCCGTATCCGTCGTAAAGAAGGGGTTGCCGGTGCCGCCGGCAAGAATCGCCACCTCGTCGCGCTCCAGCGCCGCGCCCACGGCCACCGCATCGAAGGCCGGCAGTACCCCGGCAACGGCCAGACCCGACCAGGCCGCCGCCGGCACGCCCTTGCGGACGAGCGCATCGCGCATCGCCAGGCCGTTCATGCAGGTTGCGAGCATGCCCATCGAATCGGCGGTCACCCGGTCTATTCCGGCTTCGGCAAGACGGGCGCCCCGAAACAGGTTGCCGCCGCCGAGCACCACCGCGATGCGGGCGCCGATGGTTCTCGCTTCACGAATCTGTTCGGCGAGCCTGTTCAGGGTTGCCGGGTCGATGCCCGCCGCCTCGCCGGCCGCCAACGCCTCCCCGGACAGTTTCAAAAGGAGTCGGGGCATTCGTTCAGGCGGATTTCGCGGATTCCCCCACCTGCGCCGCGACTTCCGCCGCGAAGTCCTGGCGCTCGACGGCGATGCCCTCGCCCACCTCGAAGCGCAGGAAGCGGCGGCACTCGACGCCGTTGCCGCCGAGCAGCTTGCCCACCTTCACGCCGGCATCCTTGACGAATTTCTGTTCGACGAGGCTCACCTCACCCAGGAACTTGCGAACGCGTCCGTCGACCATCTTTGCGAGGATCTCCGCCGGCTTGGGCTTCTTGCCCGCGGCGGCGTCGGCCTCGGCTTGGGCGTCGGCCTGCGCCCGGTAAATCTCCCTCTCCTTGTCGACCACCGCGGCATCGAGGTCTTCCGGCTTCACCACGAGCGGCGTCGGATCGTGCGCCGTGACGTGCATGGCAAGGTCCCGCGCCAGAACCGGGCCGCCACCGGAGAGCTCCACCACCGCGGCCTTGCGCCGGTCGTTGTGCAGGTACCCGGCAATGGTGCCGTCCTCGGAGTCGAGCCGCGCCACCCGGCGCACGGCAATGTTCTCGCCGATTTCCTGAACGAGGGTCTCGCGCGCTCCCGCGAACGCCTCCGCCACAGCCGCGGTATCGCCGCCGCTGTCGAACACGGCATCGAGAACCGAAGCGACGAACGCGGTGAACTTCTCGTTGCGCGCCGCGAAATCGGTTTCGATGTTCACCTCCACCAGGGCCGCGCGTTTGCCGTCCTCGGCCACCTTCAGCCCCAGCAGGCCTTCCGCCGCGGTGCGGCCGGCCCGCTTCTCGGCCTTGAGCGCGCTCTTCCGGCGCAGTTGCTCGATGGCCGCCTCGATGTCGCCGCCGGCTTCTTCCAGCGCCTTCTTGCAGTCCATCATGCCGAGCCCGGTACGGTCCCGCAGTTCCTTGACCTGTCTTGCCGTTACGGCCATCGCCCCGCTCCTTATCCGCCGCCTTGCGGCGCTTCCACGAACTCGTCGCCCACGCCGTCGCCGTCTTCGACTTCGACGTACTCGTCCTCGCCGGCCATCACCGCCGCCGCGGCCTCGCCGGAGACGCTGTCGACGCCCGCGGGGGGGCTCATGCCGGCGTTTTCGCGCCCTTCCTGGATGGCGTCCGCAACCGCGGTCACGTACAGGCGAATGGCGCGTATCGCATCGTCGTTGCCCGGAATGACGTAGTCGATGCCGTCCGGGTCGCTGTTGGTGTCGACGATGGCGAACACCGGAATGCCCAGCTTGTTCGCTTCGCTGACGGCGATCCGTTCGTGCTGCACGTCGATGACGAAGATCGCATCGGGCAGCCCGCCGATGTTCTTGATGCCGCCAAGACTCCGTTCGAGCTTCTGCATCAGCCGGCGCTGGTGCAGTGCTTCTTTTTTAGTGAGCAGATCGAAGCCGCCCTCTTCCGCCTGTTTCTCCAGGTCCTGAAGACGGCGGATCGACTGCCTGATCGTCTTGTAGTTGGTGAGCATGCCGCCCAGCCAGCGCTGGTCGACAAAGGGCATGTCGACTCGCACCGCCTGTTCGCGAATGACCCTGGCGGCCGCCCGCTTGGTGCCCACAAACAGGATCTTGTTGCCGCGGCTCGCCATGTTGCGAAGCTCGGTGAGCGCCTGCTCGAAGGCGGGCACGGTCTTCTCGAGGTCGATGATGTGGATCTTGCGGCGGGCGCCGAAGATGAAGGGGCTCATCTTCGGGTTCCAGAAGCGGGTCTGATGGCCGAAGTGAACACCGGCGGCCAGCATGTCGCGCATGTTTACGTTCAATTTCTGTCTCCGGGTTGAGCCTCCGCGGCTCCCGGGCCCAGACCGGCGGCCGGAGGAGAAACGCTGGCGCGCCCCGCCGCCGCCGGCACCCGTGAACCCGTGTCGAACCGCGTGCGTTTTTGCCGCCGCCCAATTCCTTGCCGTATTCCTGCAGCCCGGAAGGTCGCGGCGGCCGTGTGCCCGGGCGAACAACCATTGCGTTGCTCGCGGGCGGCGCGGTTTATACCATAGCCGACCCATGGCCGCCAGAATCAGCAACGAGACCGATCTAGAAGGCATGCGCAGGGCCGGGCGGCTCGCCGCCAGCGTGCTCGAGATGATCGGCGGGCACATCGCGCCCGGCACAACCACGGGCGTTCTCGACGACATCTGCCACCGCTTCATCGTCGACGAACTCGGCTGCATTCCGGCACCGCTCAACTACCGCAACTCGCCCGGCGTCCCGCCCTTCCCCCGGTCGATCTGCACCTCGGTAAACCACGTCGTCTGCCACGGTATTCCATCGGCCAGAAAGGTGCTGAGGAACGGCGACATCCTGAACATCGACATCACCGTCATCAAGGACGGCTATCACGGCGACACCAGCAAGATGTTCTTCGTCGGCAAGCCGGCGGTGCTGGCCCAGCGCCTGGTGCGGGTTACCCAGGAATGCCTGTATCGGGGAATCGGCGCCATCCGCCCCGGCGCCACCCTGGGCGATATCGGGCACGCCATCCAGACCCACGCCCAGGCCCACAATTTCTCCGTGGTCCGTGAATTCTGCGGCCACGGCATCGGCAAGCGCTTCCACGACGAACCCCAGGTGCTGCACTACGGGCACCGGGGAGCCGGCATGGTGATCGAGGAGGGCATGACGTTCACCGTGGAACCGATGATCAACGCCGGCCGGCGGGACATCCGCATGCTGCCCGACCGCTGGACGGTCGTCACCAAGGACCACAAGCTTTCCGCCCAGTGGGAACATACCCTGCTCGTCACAAGCGATGGGGCGGAAATCCTGACCAGACGGGCCGAAGAAGCCGACCTGTCGTGAACGTCGCCGGCTGGCGCGCGAGCATCGCCGAACAGGACGCCGCCCTGGCGGAGCGCTACTGGGCCAGGGACGCCATCGAGTCCATCGTTCGCGACCGCGTGGCCTTCTTCGACGACCTCATACGCGAAATCTGGTGCCGTCATTTCGACGGCGGCAACGGCGCCTCGGGAGACGTGCTGCTGCTGTTCGCCCTCGGCGGATACGCCCGTCGCGAGTTGCATCCCGGGTCCGACATCGACCTCATGATCCTGGGCCGGGACCCGCGCCGGCACAAGGCCGATATCGAGGCTTTTCTGCGCAACCTGTACGACCTGAATCTCGACATCGGTCACAGCGTCCGCACCGTCAAGGATTGCATCGTCCAGGCCGCGAACGACATCACCGTGGCCACGGCCATGTTCGAACGGCGCCTGCTCACCGAACCCGCCAGCCCGCGCGCCCGGGCCATGGTCGAAAAGCTCGACCGCGCCATGAACAAGCCCCGCCTGTGGCCCGCCGACCGCTTCTTCCGCGCCAAGCGGGACGAACAGCAGCAGCGGCACCGGCGCTTCCACAACGTGGAATACGACCTCGAACCGGACATCAAGGCCTCTCCGGGGGGATTGCGCGACCTGCAGACCGCCCTGTGGGTCTGCGCCCGGAAATTCGGCACCGGCGATATCGTCGAGCTCGAGCGCCTTGGCATCGTCACGGCCACCGAGAGCGAATGGCTCGCCAACGGCAGGCGCTACCTCTGGTGGGTGCGATATGGGCTGCATCTGGTGGCGGGGCGCAAGGACGACCGTCTGCAGTTCGAGCACCAGCGCGTCCTGGCGGAGCGGCTCGGCTACGTGGATACGGCGGCGAGACTCGGCGTCGAGCGCTTCATGCACCAGTACTACCGCTACGTGCTGACGCTCAGAGAAGTGAACGACATCGTCCTGCAGTTCCTGGAGGAGTCGCTGTCACGGGGCAAACCGCGCATCGAATCCGTCAACGAGCGCTTCCGCATCCGCGACAGCCACATCGAAGCCACCGCACCCGACGTGTTCGCCCGGCACCCGAGCGCACTGCTCGAAATGTTCGTCATCCTCGCCAACCGGCGCGACATCGACGGGGTGCGCGCCGGCACCATCCGCCTGATCCGCGACCACGTGCATCTGATCGACGACGCGTTCCGCGCCGACCCCGGGAACAACCGGCTGTTTCTCGACCTGCTCAAGGCGCCATATACGCTGGTCACGCAGCTCACCCGCATGCGCCGCTACGGCATCCTGTCCCGCTACATTCCCGAGTTCGGGGAGGTGGTCGGCCAGATGCAGCACGACCTGTTCCATATCTATACCGTCGATGCCCACACCATGATGGTGATCAGGCAGATGCGGCTCTTCCGGTACCGGGCCCGGGCCGAGGCCTTCCCGCTGGCGCACCACTGCGTGAAGACGGTGCCCAAGATCGAACTCCTCTACATCGCCGGGCTCTTTCATGACGTGGGCAAGGGACGCGGCGGCGACCACTCCACCCTGGGCGCCCGGGACGCGGTGCGTTTCTGCCGGCGCCACGGGCTGAACGACGACGACACGGCGCTTGTCGAATGGCTGGTGGAGAACCACCTGGCGATGTCGGGCACCGCCCAGCGCCGGGACATCTACGACCCGGACGTCGTCTTCGAATTCGCGGAACTGGTGCGCTCGGAACGCCGTCTCGACTACCTGTACGCGCTCACCGTCGCCGATATCACCGCCACCAATCCCACCCTCTGGAACAGTTGGCGCGACACCCTGCTGCGCCAGTTGTACACCGAAACCCGAAAGCTCCTCGAAGGCGGCCTCGAGTCGCCGGTGGACCGGCAGGCCTCGATCCGGGCATGCCTCGAAAGCGCGGCCGAAAAGCTGGCCGCGAACGGCACGCAAGAAGCAGAAGCCAAGCCCGTCTGGGCGCTTCTCGGCGATGAGTTCCTGCTGCGCCACACCCCCGAACGGGTGGCGGATTTGACAGCCGCCGTACTCGGCCACGATGCCGCCGTCGGCCCGCTCGTGCTGATGCGCAACATGGCCGGCCAGGTGCCCGGCGAGGGCGCGACGGAGATTTTCGTCTACACCCGCGACAAGCCCAACCTGTTCGCCGCCTCGGTAATCGCCATCGACCAGCTCCACCTGTCGATTTACGACGCCAACATCCGAACTTCCGAGGACGGCCTCTGCTTCAATACCTACGTCGTGCTCGATCAGGAACGCCAGCCGATCCGCGGCGACCGCGACCCCCTCGTGAATCACATCAGAAACGCCGTCGCCGAACCGGACATCGGTACCTTCGGCAACCGCCGCGTACCCCGCCGCCTCAGGCAGTTGGCCCGGCCCACTGAAGCCACCCTCGTCAACCGCGACGGAGAACCCTTCTCCACCCTGACGGTTCTCACCGCCGACCGGCCGGGCCTGCTGGCCCGCATCGGCCTGCTCTTCCACGAACTCGACATCTCCGTGCTCGGCGCCCGCATCGCGACCCTCGGCGAGCGCGTGGAGGACGTTTTCTATCTCCAGACCCGCGCCGGCGGCCCGATCACCGACCCGGAATTCAGGTACACCTTCGAAAACACCCTGCGCCAGACCCTGGACTCGATGCAGCGATGAACTGACCGGAGCCAGTCCGTTCAATTGACCGGAATGTCCCGGAACGGCCCCTTGTCGAATCGGGTCTCGCGAGGCATGCCAAGCACGCGTTCGGCGATGATGTTGCGCTGGATCTCGTCGGTGCCGCCGGCGCGGGTCTGGAG
>CAZWZH010000023.1:0-7164 GCA_964638775.1 uncultured Pseudomonadales bacterium | reverse complement strand
GGAGCCCCGCTCGGCGTAGTAACGGATGCTCGCCCCCTGCAGGCGGCCGGCCACCAGGAAGGCGAGCAATGCCTGGCCCAAGGCGAAAACCAGGGCGAGCCAGAAGCTCGGGGGCGCCGCCCAGCTCGCAAGCAGAACCAGCGCATAGATTGCCATCCCGACCGTGATGGTTTGCCTGGCCAGCTTCACCGAGCCCAGGGTGATGTAGTTCGACATCATCATGTAGATGCCGGCGATCAGGGAGCCGAGCAGGGTGCCGATGACGATGCCGTCGATGGTATACAGTGGCCTACCGACGCGGTTGACGGGCGGCGTGCTCAAGGCCCTGCCACCCACTGGTCTTGGCGTACCGCGATCCCGACTTGCATACATCCATCCGTGAGGCCATGTGCGGCCTATATAATCACAGATTGCGGTGGGCAGGTGGAAACGGTACGTGGAAATAGAGATCTTCTCGGATGTCGTGTGCCCATGGTGCTATATCGGCAAGAAACGGCTTGACGCGGTGATGGACACGCCGGTGGGCGAGGGGGTGACGCTGCGCTGGCGGCCCTACCAGTTGTATCCGAACATGCCGCCGGACGGTATGGACAGGGCGCGTTACCTGGAGGCTCGTTACGGGGCGGATGCAGACCGGGGCCGGGTCCCTGAACGGATCGAGGCAGAGGCCGGTGAGGTTGGGCTGAAGCTGGATTTCTCGGCCATTGAGAAGATGCCGAACACCTTTCAGGCTCACCGGCTGCTGGAACTTGCGGCGGCGCACGGCGTGCAGCACGAACTCGCGGAAGTGCTTTTCGACTATTACTTCTGTTCCGGCAGGGACGTGGGGGATTTGGACGTGCTCGTCGAAGCGGCGGAGACGCTGGGGCTGGAGCGCGACCCGGTTCGCGACTACCTGGCGGGTACCGAGGGAGTCGATGCGGTCAGGGAGCAGTTGGAGCGGGCCGTGGACGTGGGGGTTTCGGGCGTTCCCTGTTATCTGCTCGCCGGCCGTTTTGCCTTGCCGGGTGCTCAGGCGCCGGAAGTCATGGCCCAGTTCATAACACGGGCGAAGTCGCTGGTTGCATAGCCCACATCGGCGGCGCTCTGCCCGTGTGGCGGGTTTCAGCCCAGCCGGTGGTCCATCAGGTGGGCGGGAACACCGGTGGCCTGGCCGACGATTCGTGCGGGCACGCCCGCCACGGTGACGTGCGGCGGTACGTCCTCGAGCACCACGCTGCCGGCGCCCACCTTGGCGCCTTCGCCGACCTCGATGTTGCCGATGATCTTGCAGCCCGCAGACAGCAGCACGCCGCGGCGGATTTTCGGGTGCCGGTCGCCGGTTTCCTTGCCGGTGCCGCCCAGCGTCACGGCGTGCAATATGGATACGTCGTCTTCGATGACCGCCGTCTCCCCGGCCACGAGGCCGGTGGCGTGATCGAGCATGATGCCGGCCCCGAAACGGGCCGCGGGGTGGATGTCTACACCGAGCGTGACGCTGATCTGGTTCTGGAAGAACTGCGCCAGGGTCTTGCGGCCCTGGCCCCAGAGCCAGTGGGCAATGCGGAACGCCTGCAGGGCGTGGAAGCCCTTGTAGAAGAGGAACGGCGTGGAGAGGTCTTCGCAGGCCGGGTCCCGCGTGCAGGTGGCGAGTATGTCGACTTCCGCCGCGCTCAGGATGCCCGGGTCGGAGGCGATGGCTTCACCGATGACGTCGCGGATCAGCATGGTGGGCAACATGGGGTTGTCGAGCTTGCTGGCGAGGCGGAAGCTGAGCGCTGCCCCGAAGGTCTGGTGGTTGAGGATGGTGGCGTGGAAATAGCTGCCCAATATCGGCTCTTCGCTGGCCTTCGCCCGGGCCTCGTTGCACATCAAGGGCCACAGGTCCCCGGCGGCCTGGATATCGCGGAGCCCCTGGGGCCCTCCAAGGGCTTCAAGATAACGTTGTTGTTCGGCGCTCGACATGTCGATACCTTTCCCGGCAGGCCTTTCTCTCCAGAACCCCAAGACTAACATGTAACGCCCGGCGTATTGATGGCCTCATGGTTTGTTCACCCACAGGTCCGGTCAAGGCCGGTCTCCGGGGCGCGGAATCGGGATGGTGCGCGGCGTTGTGGAACCCGGAGCCGGTCGTGTAGTGTGGTGCGATGGCCGAAAAACGCCAGAACACGAAGAATCGCTTTGCCGCCGTCGGGCTGATCGGGCGTCCCGGCACACAGGTCGCCGACAGTCTGCAGGCGGTGATCGACTGCCTGGCGGAACGAGGCCTGGAAATCGTCGTGGAGGATCGTACCGCCGGGATGCTCGGCAATGCCGGGCAGACCACCGCCGACCGTCCGTCGATGGGCCGGCGTTGCGACCTGGTCGTCGTCGTCGGCGGGGACGGCAGCCTGCTCGGGGTGGGGCGCGACCTTGCCCATACCGGGGTGCCGGTGCTCGGCATCAATCGCGGCGGCCTGGGTTTTCTGGCCGACATCTCGCCGGAGCGGATTCACCGGCAACTCGGGGAAGTGCTGGACGGCGAATACCGGGTGGAAGACCATTTCCTCCTCGAGGCCGGCGTTTTCCGGGGCGATGAGCGCATTGACGGTTCGCCGGCGCTGAACGATGTGGTGGTGCACCCCGGCAGCATGGCGCGGATGATGGAGTTCTCGCTGGAGGTGGACGGCGAGTTCGTCTACGACCAGCGCTCCGACGGGCTCATCGTCGCCTCGCCCACCGGCTCCACCGCCTATGCGCTGTCGGCGGGCGGGCCGATCATGCATCCGTCCCTCGATGCCATCGTCATCGTTCCCATGTTTCCGCACACCCTCACCTCGCGTCCCCTGGTGGTGCGGGGCACCTCCGAGATTGCGGTTACGCTGGGCACGGTGGACAGGGCGAAGGTGAACTGCGACTCCCAGGTCGATTTCGATCTGGAAAGCGGCGATACCGTGCGCATCCGCAAGTACGCAACCCCGTTGCGGCTGCTCTACACCTACGGGCACAGCTTCTACGAGTCGTGCCGCAGCAAGCTCGACTGGGCCAGCCGCCTCGGCGGCCGGGATTGATCAGCTCCCGGCCCGGGTCGGCACGTCGTAATCCCTCAGCACCCCGGGGTCGTTCACCTCGATGCGCAGGGTACTCCCGCCATGTGCCCGGACTACGCCTTTAGCGCCCGTGTCGCCGGAAAGGTGCTGGAGTTCACCGAAGTGGGCGCTGCCGAACCCGACCGGGTGCCCCGGCGTTCCGCGATAGACCGGCAATACTATTGAATCGGGGCCGGCCAGGGCTTCGTTCAGGCGCTTCAGGGTCATGGCCCGGACATCGGGCATGTCGGCCAGGGCGACGAAAAGGTAGTCGAGGTGCCGGCCCGCCCTCACACCGGCAGCCAGGGAATGGCCCATGCCAAGGGCTGCGTCCCTCGCGTACACCGGCTGTACCTTGTCGAGCGCGGACGCCCAGGCCTCGTCGACGGGTTTGAGTACAAGGAAGATTTCGTCGAACACGCTCTTGTAAGCCGCAAGGGTCGTTTGCAGCATGGTTCGCCCGTCGGCCAGGCGGAACCGGCGCTTGTCGCTGCCGAAACGGGTGGAATCTCCCGCCGCCAGGATCACGGCGCCGGCAGCGGGACAGTCGGTCAATGGCTTCAGCCGGCCGCGGCCCGGGCGAGCTGCCGCCGGCTCGCTGCTGCCTGTTCCGCTCGTATGGCGAGGATCTCCGCCATCACCGCAACCGCGATTTCCGGAGGTGTCTTGCTGCCGATGGGCAGGCCGATGGGGGCGTGCAGCCGGGCGATTTCCGCCTCGCTGAGTTCGAGCGCCCGCAACCGTTCCCGGCGGCTCGCGGAGGTGCGTGTGGAGCCCATGGCGCCGACGTAGAAAGCGTCCGTTCTGAGCGCTTCCATCATGCCCATGTCGTCGATGCGCGGGTCGTGGGTGAGGGCGGCGATGGCCGACGAGGGGTCGTCGGCGTAAGCCCTGACCGCATCGTCGGGCATGTCGTTGACGAGCCGCACCCCGGGCACGTTGAAATCGTTCAACAGGTGCTCGCGCGGGTCGCACACCGTGACCTCGTAGTCGAGCTTCTGCGCCAGTTCGGCCAGGTACTTGGAGACCATGCCGGCGCCGATGATGAACAGATGCTGGCGCGGCCCGTAGGTATGCTCCAGCACTTCGATTGCCGGGTTCCAGGCCAGCGGCTCGTAGGTGTCGACGTCGGCGTGATCGAAACTGCGCCGTTTCAGGTCTACCCGGCGGCGGACGGTCCGGCGCGCCTCCAGGCGATCCCGCAGGTGACGGAAGTGCGCCCGGTACACCGCCGTCGGATCGAGCGGCTCGACCACCACGTAAAGATGGCCGCCGCAGGGCAGGCCGAGCTTCTCGGTCTCTTCGGCGGTAATGCCGTACTGGAAGAACTGGGCGTATCGGTCGGCCAGTTGGCCGCGCTGCAGTTTCTCGAGCAGGTCGTCCTCGACACACCCGCCGGACAGCGAGCCGACCACGTGGCCGTCCGGATCGCAGGCGAACAGCGAACCCACCGGCCGGGGCGAAGACCCCCAAGTCTGCACCACGGTCGCGAGCCAGCAACGCCGCCCGGCATCGAGCCAGGCGTTCACCTGGTTCAGCACTTCATTGTCGACGGCTTGCATGTAAACATTCACCGCTTGGTTGCGTTACACGGTGCAGGGAATTATAAGCTGCTTCGGATACTCGTCCATGTGGTGTCTGGCAGTTCATGCCCACTCGGCGCTCGAAAAATCGATGGCGCCGAGAAAAGCTCGATTGTTTGAGTTCCCTCAAGGAGAAATCATTGGCCAAGGAAGCAACTCCGAGAACGATCTATCTCAAGGACTACCGGCCGCCCGACTGGCGGACGGAGGAGACGCACCTGGAATTCGATATCCGCGACGGCGTCACCGAGGTGAGGTCGCGGTTGCGGGTGCGGCGCGACGGGCAGGCCGCCGGGGAGGCGCCCCTGGTGCTCAACGGCGAGGAACTGGATTTCGTTTCGGTGGCCGTCGACGGCAGGCCGCTGTCGGGCAACGAATACCGAGTGGACGACCGGTCGCTGGAACTCTTTGGCCTGCCGCCGTCCTGCGAACTCTCCATCGTCACCCGCATCGTGCCGGAAGAGAACACCGCCTTCGAAGGGCTGTACCGCTCGGGTTCGATGTATTGCACGCAGTGCGAAGCCGAGGGTTTCCGCAAGATCACCTACTACCAGGACCGGCCCGACATCCTTTCCCGGTTCACCACCACCATCGCCGCCGACTCCGGGCGGTTTCCGGTGATGCTCTCCAACGGCAACCTGATCGAGGAAGGCGAGGCGGACGGACGGCGCCGGGTGACCTGGCGCGACCCGTTCCCCAAGCCGAGCTACCTGTTTGCCCTGGTAGCGGGCGACCTGGCGCTGATGACCGATACGTTCACCACGGCCAGCGGCCGCGACGTGGAACTGCGCATCTACTCGGAGCCGCACAACATCGGCCAGTGCGGATACGCCATGGGCGCCCTGAAACGGGCCATGCGCTGGGACGAGGAGCGCTTCGGCCGCGAGTACGACCTCGACATCTACATGATCGTCGCGGTCGAGGATTTCAACATGGGCGCCATGGAAAACAAGGGCCTGAACGTGTTCAACACCTCCTGCGTGCTGGCTTCCCCGGATACGGCGGTGGATGCCGCTTACCTGCGCGTGGAAGCGATCATCGCCCATGAGTACTTCCACAACTGGTCGGGCAATCGCGTCACCTGCCGCGACTGGTTCCAGCTCAGCCTGAAGGAAGGGTTCACGGTCTTCCGCGATGCGGAGTTCACCGCCGACATGCATTCGCGCACGGTCAAGCGGATCGAGGATGCGACGGACCTGCGATCCCGGCAGTTCGCCGAGGACAGCGGACCCATGGCGCACCCGGTCCGGCCGGACTCGTACATGGAGATATCGAATTTCTACACCGCCACCGTCTACGAGAAGGGCGCCGAGGTGGTGGGCATGATCC
The DNA here is from genome assembly GCA_964638775.1 of uncultured Pseudomonadales bacterium. GTDB lineage: Bacteria > Pseudomonadota > Gammaproteobacteria > Pseudomonadales > Azotimanducaceae > Azophilus. The sequence continues at coordinate 1,205 of CAZWZH010000023.1, read as the reverse complement.
GCACCCTGGTGGGCGAGGAGGGGTTCCGCAAGGGCACCGATCTCTACTTCGAGCGGCACGACGGGCAGGCGGTGACCACCGAGGATTTCGTCGTTGCCATGGAGGAGGCCAACGGCATCGATCTTTATCAGTTCCGCCGCTGGTATTCGCAGGCCGGCACGCCGGTGCTGCGCATCGGCACCGCATGGGAGAACGGAGCGCTACGGCTGGCGATTGAGCAGTCCTGTCCCGCGACGCCGGGGCAGCCGGTCAAGGAGCCGTTCCACATTCCCTTGCTGATCGGGCTGGTAGGGAATGGCGGCGAGGAAGGGGTCGACGAGCGGCTCGAGGTGCACAGCGATGCTCAGTGGGAACGGCACGGTTCCAGCCTGCTCGTCCATGTCCGGGGCGCTGCGGCGACCGTCTCGTTTCGGGGTCTTCGCGCGGAGCCGCTGCCCAGCCTGCTGCGCGGCTTTTCCGCACCCGTGAGAGTCGAATGTGACCGGCCGGCAACGGCGCTGGCGGCGCTCGCGCGCCATGACCGGGACGGGTTCGCCCGCTGGGATGCCCTGCAGAGCCTGTTCGAGGAAGAGCTGTCTGCGATCAGGGGAGGCGCGCCGGTGAGCAATCTGCTGTTGGACGTATTCGCCGGTCTTCTGGAGGAAGCGGTCGCCGCACGGGGTCCGGAAGACAAACTGATCCTGAACGACATGCTGACGCTACCGTCCGAGGAGTACCTGTTCGAGTCGGCGGAGACCATTGACGTCGAGGGGATCTGCAGAGCGCGGGACGCGCTGAAAGGAGCGATTGCCGGGAAACTGCGCGATGGCTGGCTCAGGCTCTACGAAGCCAACGCTCCCGAGGGGCCCTATGTCGCCGACGATGCGGACATGGCCCGCCGGGGAGCCCATAACCTGGCGCTCGGCTACCTGGCCCTTGCGCTCGGGGAGTCGGCCCACGACATGCTCACGAGTCACCTCGAAGCCGCGGACAACCTGACCGACCGGCTGGCGGCGCTAACCGAGATCACCGACAGTCCGACGCATCCTTCGAAGGCCGAATTGCTGGCGGGATTCCACGAGCGTTGGCGGCGGGAAGCCCTGGTGGTGAACCAGTGGTTGCAGGTTCAGGCGGTCAGTCCGCTGAACGACGCCGGAACCGTCGCGGAACTGGAGCGGCACGCGGCATTCGATGTCAGGAACCCGAACAAGCTCCGCTCCCTGTAC
>CAZWZH010000022.1:0-50954 GCA_964638775.1 uncultured Pseudomonadales bacterium | reverse complement strand
GCCCCGCCGCGTAACGCGCGCCGTCGAGTTCGAAGGGGTGCGTTTTCACACCGAAGACCAGGTGAACTGCCCGACGATGGCGGCCAACCGGGACCCGGAGCAGTTCGAGAATCCCGACGAGCTGATCTTCGACCGGGTGCCGAACCGGCACATGGGTTTCGGGCACGGCCCGCACCGCTGCCTGGGTCTGCACCTGGCGCGGCGAGAGCTGCGCATAGCCCTGGTGCTGCTGCACCGGCGGCTGCCGGACTACGAGCTGCATCCCGACAGGAAACCCGAGCTGTTCGGTGGCATGAAGGGGGCAAGCTCCCTTTGGCTGCGCAAGGCCTGACCGCGTGCATGTCAAAATCATCGCCGAGCGCTGCCAGGGCCACGGCATGTGCAACATGGTGTGCCCGTCGGTGTTCAAGTACGACGATGACGGTTTCGGCTATGTGGTGCCGGGGCTGGAACAGGTTCCCGCGAACCTTGCCGATGACGTGCGGTTGGCGGAGATCCAGTGCCCGGAGCGTGCAATCGTCATCGCGCAGTGACCGGGCGCCATTATCGGCTGCGCACCACGCCTTGCTTTGGCGCGCCGGGCGAACTCTGAAATCATGGAAACTTGCGGGACAGCACACCAGGAGGGATCGTGTCCAACGTCGATGACCTGACCGGCTGGGTGGTGGAACCCGCCGACGACGACTTTCACGATGAGGGTGACGGCGCTGACCATCCCTGGTGGATGGAGACGTTCTGGACGTCTTTCAGCGTTCCCGAGCGCAGGCTGGGCGGCTGGCTGTACAACCAGGTGCTGCTGAACCAGGGCGAGCACGGCCTGTGCAACGGCGGCGCCTGGGTATGGGACGACAGCGCGGCGCCCGCGCTTTACGAACGGAACCAGAGCGGCCTGCCGCTACCGGCCGGCCCCCGGAGCTTGCGCGACATTGCGCTGCCGAACGGCAATCGCATAAAGATGCTCGAGCCGTTGACCCGGTACCACATGACCTATTCGGACCCGGGGCGTTTCGAAGCGGACCTCGAGTTCGCCGCCATCATGGAACCCAATCCGCACCCGGCAGGATGCGCGCCGTTCTGGCGTGGCCGCCATTGGGACCAGGCCATGCATGTCACCGGCGGGATCGTGCTTCACGGCGAGGCGATTCCCATCGACTGCTACTCGGTGCGCGACCGGAGCTGGAGCCCCCGCAAGCCGAGAATCTCGCAGCAGGCCAACGACGCCAGCCGCGGCAAGGAACCGCAACGCAAGCCGGCAGGGCCGGGCGGGGAACACTCGAACATTGCCAGGCCGCTGCGCAAGCCCTTCAACATCGGCTACATCTTCGGCACCGCCTCCCCGCAAGATGCGTTTCTGGTATATACCATGGTGATCGAGGGCGAGGAGGACCGGGGCGACTTCACGAACACCGGCTACCTCATTCGCGATGGCAAGTGGGCGCATCTGGTGGAAGGCAAGCGCGAGTGCCTGGTGGACCCCGACACCGGCTGGATCTGGCGCATCGAATACGAGGGCGTGGATACCTTGGGACGCCGTTTGCATGCGGTGGGTGAACAGGTGAGCAATCACGGCACGGCTACCGGCCTGTTTCGCTGGCAGTGGAATGGAATTGAAGGCTGGGGCGAGAACCAGGGCGGCATCGCGCCGTCCTATGCGCGGGTGCCCAGAGGCTGATCAATGGAAAACCTGGAACTGGACCAATGAACTGGAATTACGAACTGTTTATCGACGGGAAATGGACCGGCGGTACGGCGAACCGGTCGATCACCGTGATCGATCCCGCCACGGAAGAGGCCATCGGGCAGGTGCCGGACACGTCGGTGGAAGACGCGCGCGCGGCCATTGCCGCGGCGCGCAGGGCCTTCGACGAGGGCCCCTGGCCGTTCATGAAGCCCAGGGAGCGCGGCGTTGTACTGCGGCGCATGGCGGATGCGCTGAAAGCCCGTCACGACACGCTGCGCGAGATCATCGTCGCCGAGACGGGCGCTGTCGGGCCCATCGTCGATGCAATTCAGTGTGGCGGCTCCATCGACATCGGCTATTTCAATGCCGACCGCGCCCAGGACCTGGTGCACTGGGTGGAGACCTCTCCCCCGACGGGCGGGCCGGGCGGCATGGGCGGCAACGCCCTGGTGCGCGAGCCGGTGGGCGTGGTGGGCGCCATCACGCCGTTCAACTTCCCGTTCATGCTGAACATGGTGAAGGTTTTTCCCGCCATGGCCGTGGGTTGCAGCGTGGTGCTGAAACCGCATCCCTGGACGCCCCTCAATGCCTTCGAGATCGCCCGGGCGGCGGAAGAGGCGGACCTGCCGCCGGGCGTTTTCAACGTGATCACCGGCCACGCGGAAGTGGGCGACGAGATCTCGGGAAATCCCGATATCGACATGGTGACCTTTACCGGGTCTACCGCCACCGGGCGGCGCATCATGTCCCGCTGCGGCGATCACATAAAACGCGTGCAACTGGAACTGGGCGGCAAGAGCGCCCAGGTGGTGCTGGACGATGTCTCGGAAGACGTGGTGCGCCAGATCGGTTTCGGCGCCGTGCTGGTGCACTGCGGCCAGGGCTGTGTGCTGCAGACGCGGCTGTTGATGCCGGAGCACCTGATGGATGCCTACCTCGAGGGCGTTCATGCGGCCAGGGACAACATCGTCATCGGCGACACCCGCGACCCGGCGACGGTGCTCGGCCCGCTCATCAGCGAGCAGCAGCGCGACAAGGTGGCGGGCTACGTGGAATCAGGGCTGGAACAGGGTGCGGAGCTGATCACCGGGGGCAAGCGCCCCGGCCACATGGAGAAAGGCTTCTTTTTCGAACCCACGGTGTTCGTGGGGAACAACGACATGCGCATCGCCCGGGAAGAGATCTTCGGTCCCGTGCTCACAGTGATTCCCTATTCAGGCGAGGACGAAGATGCCGTGCGTATCGCCAACGACACCATCTACGGGCTCGGCGGCGGCGTCATGGCGGCCAATACTGCCAGGGCCTTCAACGTGGCGCGCCGTGTACGGGCGGGCAGCATGACGGCCACCGGGGTAGGCCAGGTGGCCGCGGGCGACCCGGGCCCCGGCGGCGGCCAGGGTCCCGGCTGGGGACAACCCGTTCCGGGCATCGCCCAGGCCGGGGCGTTCGGAGGTTTCAAGCAGAGCGGCATCGGCCGCGAGTGGGGTCGCCATGGGCTGGAGGACTTCACCGAGGTGAAGTCCATCACCTGGACTTAGCCTTCTACAGATCCGGAACAGGTTATAGCCAGATGATCGTTTAACTAAGTTAGCTCTTTTGACTGTGACCCTGCTTTGCTCTTTAATCGGCGCGAATCAGCTGCTTCTTGGACCACCGGGAATTCGCACAAACAATATGGAGACTGCGGTCAAACCGCCCCTACCGATTCCGGACGAGTTGACGGAGTTCTTCTGGGAGGGTGTGCGGGCGCACAAACTGATGATCCTGCGTTGCCGGAGCTGCGGCCATTTCATCCATTATCCGCGGCCTGTGTGTGAGAAGTGCCTGTCTGAAGACCTGGCTCCGGAACAGGTCTCCGGGCGGGCCACGCTGTACAGCTACACCATCACCATGAAGCCCTGGCATCCGTTCTGGGTCGACAAGGTGCCCTATGTGCTCGCCACCGTCGAGCTGGCGGAGCAGGAGGGCCTGAAGATGCTGACCAACCTGGTGGAGTGCCCGCACGACGCGATCGAAGTCGGCATGCCGGTGGAGGTAACGTTCTGCGAGGTGAGCGAAGACCTTACCTTGCCGTTTTTCAGGCCTGCAGGCGCCCAGGACGATGCCTGAAACTCCCCGCGTGGCGGCGGTCGGGGTCGGCTACTCGACTACCGGGCGAAGGACCGGCCTGACTTCCCGGCAACTGGCCGTTCAGGCATGCAGGGCAGCCATGGCCGATGCGGGTATCGAGGCGGCGGACATCGACGGCATAGCGGTGCTCTGGAATCCCGCGGGTCCGGCGCCGCCGGGCCTCGATGAGGTGAATGCGCTGGACCTGGCGCAGATGACGGGCTGTGTTCCGGTCAACTGGCATGTCAACGGTGTGGGGCCGGCCTACATCGGCCCGGCACTGCAGGCCATCGCCGCCATTCGCGCGGGTTTCTGTCATACCTGCATAACCGTGCGGGTGATCAACCAGCGCCTGAGCGGGTCGGATCTGCAGGCCGGTGCTGACCCCACGCCGTCCTCGGGGGACGAGCAGTTCCGGCGGCCGTTCGGGCAACTGCTGCCGTTGCAGGCGATTGCGGCAATGCCCATGCAGCGTCACATGGCGGTATACGGAACCACCGAGGAGCAGTTCGCGCAGCACGCCGTGACCCAGCGCTACCACGCAACGTTGAACGAAGACGCCATCTTTCGCGATCCGCTCACGGTCGATGATTTCCTGGCCATGCCCTACCTGTGCACGCCATTGCGCATCCTGGACTGCGACTACCCGGTCGACTCGGGGTCGGCGGTGATCTATACGACGGAAGAGCGGGCCAGGGATCTCGATCAGAAGCCGGTATTCGTCGAGTCCGCGGCGTTCTCGGGTACCGGCTACATGGCGTTCGAAATCGAGGACATGGTCAAGAACGCACCTTTCCACACCGGCAAAAACCTGTGGGAACGAACCGACCTCAAACCGGCGGACGTGGACTGCGCCCAGCTCTACGACGGCTTTTCCATCATTACCTTCCAGTGGCTGGAGGGGCTGGGCTTCTGCGAGCCCGGCGAGTCAGGCCCCTTCATCGAAGCCGGAAACACCCGGCTCGGCAGCAGCTTGCCGTTGAACACGGATGGCGGCGCTTGCAATGTGGGCCGGCGTCACGGCACCAACTTCTGCATTGAATCGGTGCGCCAGCTTCGCGGTCAGTGCGGTGCGCGGCAGGTGCCGGACGCCAACGTGGTGGTTTGGGCGAACGCGGTGGGTCCTTTTGGCGGCGCGGTACTCATGATTGGAGAGTAGGAAGTCGGGCTAGCGCCCTCGTCTAACGGCCGGCGGTGGTTCCGCCGTCTATCGCGAGAGCGGCCCCGGTGATGAAACGCGCCTCGTCCGACGCCAGGTAGAGTACCGCGTAGGCGATCTCTTCCGGGGAGCCGATGCGTTTCAGTGGCGCATAGTCGACCATTTTCTGCCTGGCCGCGGCGGGGTCGGCCCTTTTGGCAATGCTGATACGGATCATGTCGGTTTCGACGTAACCCGGGCAGACACAGTTGACCCGGACTTCCGGTGCGATCTCCAGAGCCATGGCGCGCGACATGTTCACCACACCGCCCTTCGTCCCGCAGTAGACGGTAATGCCCGGCACCCCCATCAACCCGGCATCCGATGCGATGTTGACAATGTTGCCATTGGACCTGCGCAATTCCGGAATCGCCGCGCGGCAACAGAAAAACAGGCCTTTGAGATTCACGTCGGCGTGGGCGTCCCACATCGCCTCGTCACAGTCCTCAATAGGTCGCCCCGCGCCGACACCGGCGTTGTTCACCAGAACGTCGAGGCCCCCGAACCCCTCGCTCGCCGTCTTTACCACCGACTCGCAACCGGCGACCGTTCCGATGTTGCCCGGCGCCGCCAGCGTGTGTTCGCCCTCGTTCAACCGTTCCATCGCGGCACCCGTAGACTGCTCCGAACTGCCATTGATGGCGACGCGAGCGCCGGCGTTGAGAAAGGACCTGGCTATCTCGAAGCCGATACCGCGGCTGCTGCCCGTCACCAGAACGCGTTTGCCGGTGAAATCCAAGTCATGCCCCTGGAGTCATCTGGTTTTTTGTTGACGCCGTTCCCGCCTTGAGCGCGTTGCGCAGGTCGTCGCGAGCCTGCAGCATCGACGCCAGCCCTTCCCGGGCATTGTCGATATGCGTTCCCATGTACTCCGCCGCGCGGTCCGCATCCCTTTCCACGATACTGAGCAGCAATGCCTTGTGCTCGCTGTGAGCGGCTGCGATCGAGACCGGGTCGGCGAGCGAAGCATCCAGCCATTCCACCCAGATCAGGCAGGTTACCTTGTCCATCAGGTTCTGGATGGCCTGTTGCAGCGAAGCGTTGCCGCTTGCCCGTGCTATCAGGTCGTGAATCTGCAGGTCGATTTCAACTGTCCGGGCCCGGTTCTCCGGGTCAGCGGTCAGCTTTTCCGATTCGATCAGCAGGCGGTGAAACTCCTGCAGATGAGTTGGGCTCGCGTGTTGTGCCGCCAGCCTGGCCGCATTGGCTTCGAGAATCTTGCGGAACTCATACAGGTCGGAGATCTGGTCCGCGGTGTACTGACGCACGTAGTAGCCGCGCCGACTGCGCGCCTCGACCAGGCCCATCACCGTCAGGCGGCCCAGTGCTTCGCGCACCGGTGTCCTGCTGACACCCAGCATATCCGCCAGATCCCTGTCGACCAGCTTCTGGCCCCCACGCAATTCGTTCGAGATGATCAGATCGCGAAGACGGGCATAGACGCTGTCGATCAATGACTCTGGATTGTCAGTTGCCATCGCCGCCCACTCCTACCGGCGATCGCGGGCGTCATGCAGATAATAGTCGACCACCCCTCCCGTGGAATCAACGACGTGGATGCCGGGGTAGCGGATGGTGGTGGGACAGATGTGCCCGGGCACCGCCAGCAGATAGTCGCCAACGGCCGGCAGGTCTCCCGCGATCCGGAATACCCCGTGCTCTTCGCTCTGGGATACGAGTTCAGCCGTCTCGTGCCCGACGAGGCAAGCCCTTTCTTCGAGCAGAAGATCCGAACTGATTCCCTTGCATCCCAGGTCGGTGGTAATCGTGCCGGCGTCCGGATACCGGTCCACGACCTGCGTCAGGACCAGTGCGGCGCAACGGAACGGCATGTCGGGCATGTCCCGGGAATAGCCCGCGTCCCAGTAGACAAAGGTCCCCGGTGACCCGCACATACCCTGCGTGCGTGCGTAGTAGGGAAACGAGAAACTGCCGCCGGCGACCACACAGGGTACCGGAATGCCTTCCGATTCGACCTGCCGCTGAAACTCCTGCAGGGATTCGATGTGCTTTTGCGCCTCCGCTTCACGTTGCGCCACATCGCTGAAATTGTCGTGCCCGTCGTAGAGGTGGAAGCCGGAGGGTTGCAGGAACGGCTGTGCATCGATTTCCCGATACAGCGCTTGAGCGTCCGCACCGAAGCCGATCCCGGTACGGTGCATGCCGGCGTCCAGGTCGAGCATGACGCGCAGCGACTGTTCCCTTCGTGCCGCAACGTCTGCCAGCACCTCGAGGTGAAACGGGGAACTGACGATGGCGGCGACCCACCTGTCCGGGTAGCAAAGGACGAGGTCGCAGAATCGTTCGACCTTGATCGCCTGACATTGAGGGTAGGAGAGAATTGCCTGCCGTGCCCCAGCTTTTAGCGCCATTTCCAGTTCCTTCAACGTGGCGCACTTGAAGCCTTCTATGCCCAGCTCGATCTGTTTGCGTACGACTGCCTCCGATTTGTGCGTCTTGACGTGTGCGATCAGGTTCCGCCCGCCGCCCACCATGTCGCAGGCTGCACGGATGTTGTGATTCATCAGGTCACCAAAAAGCAGCATGGCCGGCGTTTCCAGGGCATCCGGTTGGGAGACCCGATAGTCTTCACAGGCGATCATCAACAGTTTTTCCTGAAATCGAAGTGTTGGATTTCTTTCATTGGTTCAGCCGCGGCGTAAGCGGTACACAGTCGACGAATGCGTCGCCTGGACCCGCCGCCGGCAGCCTCTTCGAAGAACCAGCCAGTGAGCGCCGTGCCCCGGCGTTCCGCGCTGACCCGACCTATTCATGAACAGGTCGGGCTAGACTCCTTTCGCAGGTTTTGCCGCGGCGCAAGTTTCCCGCTCACTGGAACCTGTATCCGTACCGCAAGCCGATCGTGCGTGGCCGGTTCGTTGTGGAGATTGTATCCCAGAACAAATTGCCGAGGGGGTCGGCGAAGTTCTCGTGGTAGAGCGTGATTACCGCTCTCTCATCGGTCACGTTGTCCAGGAACAAGTCGAGCGACCAGGCGTCGCCCTGCACCCCGGTCGAGAGATTCAGGATCGTGTACGCCTTCTGCACCTGCCGCTCAGCATCATCGAGCCGACTCCAGGAATCGTCGGTATGGGTCAAGGCTGCCTGAACGTGCCCGGGGCGCGCACCGTAATTGACATTCAGGCGAGCTGTCGCGGTGAGCTGCAACTCGGGAACGAACGGCATCTGCGCGCCTTTGGCGGCGGTCGGGGTCTCCCCGGCCATTTCGTCTTCAAGGCTCGTCCAGAACGACTCCCGCAACTCGGCCCTGTTGTACGTGCCGGCAAACGTCAACGTCAGGTCGTCGGTCGCGGCGAATACCAGGTCCATTTCGGCGCCCTTTGTTTGTGCATTGCCGACGTTCTGAATGATCGTGAGAATCGAGACGTCAAGGTCGTGGTAGGAGAGCTGGAAATCGTCCCATTTCATCAGGTAGGCCGCCCCGTTGAAACGCAGGCGGCCGTCCAGCCACATGGTTTTCCATCCGATTTCGTAGTTGTCCACGAAGTCCGGGTCGTATTTCGGGAGGAACTGCCCCGCGCTCCTCGCCCGGTTGACCCCGCCGGCCCGGAACCCCTCGGAATAGGTGAAGTACACCATCTTGTCGTCGTCCAGGCGGTAGTTGACGCTGGCCTTGTAGGTATTGCCCTTGCCCTTCGATACATCGTCGATGTTCGTGGCCTTTTCGGCACAGGGGGCCTGTATCACGCCGTCGACGATACAGCCGCGGTTGGCATGACCGTTGTATCCGACCAGGGAGTTCCTGAATGAGAAGCGGCGGTAGCCGCCAACCAGGGTCAGGCTGTCGGTAATGTCGAACTCGACTTCACCGAAGAACGCCTTGTCGCGGTCGACGCGGTTCTGGTCGGTCTGCCAGATGACCAGGTCGTTCGGGACCAGCGATGGTGGGCTGACGGGCCAGAAGTAGGCACTACCCAGTGGATCCATCCCCGGCACGTTCCAGCGCAGATCGAAGTCATGCTCCTGACGCTGATAGAACAGCCCCGCCGTCCAGCGCAATCTCCCTTCCGCCGATGACTGCACGCGAAGCTCGTGACTCGTGCGCTTGAAGTACTCGTCACGGGAAATGAACTGATTCGGGTCGGTGCACTCGTAGGTCGTGTAGTCGGAATTCGACGAGTGGTGATAGCAGCCTGTCGAGTTGTTTTGGTAGTAGCTGTAATAGTAGTTCTGCAGGTATTGCGCGTAGCCGATGTAGTCTTCCGACCGTTCGGCATTGCGGTGCAGGTAGGTCCCCGCATAGACCACATTGAGGTCGCCGATCTCGCCGTCGAGGGTCAACGAGGCCTGGTACCAGTCGTCTTCATAGGTATCGGGCCAGTGCCGCTGTATCTTCAGGTCGCCGATATCCTCCGGATCGTGCTGCCAGACGCCCTGCGAGTCCTGCTTCTGGTAAATGATGCCGGGCGAGACGGTCCAGTTTTCGTTGAGGTCCACCTTCAGCATCGCGCGCGCGCCGCTGATCTTCGCGGTGTTGAAATCTTTCTCGACCAGCTCCGCGTTGTCGCTGGAGAACCCCTCGGGCCCGGGAAAGACTATGGTGCCCTGCACGTTGTCGACGTACCCGGCCGTTTCCTTGTGCCATCCCACCAGGCGGATGGCGGCTCTTTCGGACACCGGTATGTTGGCGAACCCTTCGAGCGTATAGCCGATGTCGCCTTTTCTCACGGAATTCACGCCCAGGTCGACGCCGGCATCGAATTCGCCGATTTCGGGCTTGTTGGTAATGATGCGCAGCGTGCCGGCCTGGCTGCTGGCGCCGAAGAAGGTTCCCTGGGGCCCTGCCAGGGATTCGATGCGCGCGACATCGTAGATGTGCATGTCGAGGAGGTGATTGATCGTCGTGATCGGTTGTTCGTCGAGATAGACCCCGACGCTCGGCATCGAAGCGGAGTGATTGCCATCCCCGCCGCTGGCTATTCCGCGCATGTAAACCTGCGATATGCCGGGGCGGTCGTGGATGAACGAGATGGTCGGCAGGAACAGGACAAAGTCCTGGAAGCCATCGAGGTTCAGGTCTTCGATCTGCTGGTTCCCCAGCACCTGCACGGAAACGGGCACGTCCTGGAGATTCTCGGTTCGCTTCTGCGCCGTCACGATGATTTCTTCGAGCACCGGCTCCTGGGCAAGCGCCGGCAGCGCCGGGCTCATCGCCGCCACCACGGCGGCCGCCATGGGCGTCAATGCAAAGAGTCTCCCGGAACTGGTTTCAGGTTGCGATTTGTGTCTTGCCATCATGTATCCCCCCATGATCTGTTCGATCGAACTCCCGCTACGATTGGCGTTGCAACTAAGTCAGATGGGTCTAGAACATACCGAATCTGGTGATATTCGATTTGGAATACCATACTGCATGCCCCAGCAGTATGATGTCAAGCGTATCGCAGGGAAAACGGGTGGGTCATGCTGATTGCGATGCAGTAGGATCACTGACCCTTCAAGAACGGCTTGCAACGAAAATTCTCCACAGTAACAATAAGTTACGAAAACGCTTTCGGTGATCCGGCTGATGTGCGGATTCGCGGCGGCGGACTCGTGGCGGACGCGGTGCACGGAGCGGACCGAGTGAACCCGGGGCAATGAAGACCATGGTTTCAACAGCCTCAAATCCCAGCGGCGATCTGCAGACCGCACTGCAACACGCGGCCCGCCTGTTGCACGCCGATCCGCGCATGGCCGAACGGCAGGCCAGGGAAATCCTCGAGGTCTATCCGAACGTGGAACCTGCCGGGAGAATTCTCGGCGCCGCCTGCCGCCTGCAGGGAGAGCCGCAAAAGGGCCTGGCCGTTCTGGAACCGCTGGCCCGGAAAAATGCGGACTCAGTGAGCCTGTTGCATGAACTGGGGCTGTGCCTGGGCGCCGCCGGTCGGGGAGAAGAGGCGATCGATTGCCTGCGCCGGGCCGTTGCCCTGGATCCTAAGCACGCGGGCGCCTGGCGTACCCTCGGCGATCAACTCAGCGCCGCCGGTGACGAAGACGAAAGCCGCAATGCCTACGAGAAGCATCTGCAGGCATCCACGCGCCATCCCGAACTGGTCGAGGCCGGGGGTCACCTGCATGGGAACAGGGTGGGAAAGGCCGAGCGCCTGGTTCGGGATGTCCTGAAACGCGATCCCGTTGACGTGAACGCGATACGCATGCTGGCCGAAATCGGCATCAGGACGGGTCACCTGGAGGATGCTCAGAACCTGCTTGAGCGCTGCCTCGAACTGGCGCCCGACTTTCGACTCGCACGTCACGGATTCGCCGGCCTGCTCATGCGCCGCAACGAGCTCGAACGGTCCCTGGCCGAAGTCGACGCCCTGTTGACCCTGGAACCGAGGAACCCGGCTTACCTGATACTCAAGGGAGCGGTTCTTGCGCGCAAGGGCGATCATCTCCCTGCACTCGAGATCTACGAATCGCTGTTCGAATCGTACCCCGGCCACGGTAGCGCGCAGATGTTCTACGGCCACACGCTGAAGACGGTCGGCAGGGTGGACGATGCGGTCAGGGCCTATCGCAAAGCCATCGCATCGACTCCGAACAACGGCGAAGTGTACTGGAGCCTCGCAAACCTCAAGACTTTTGAATTCACCGACGAAGACATCGCGGAAATGCGCGAACGGTTTCAGCCGGAAACCGGCGACCCCGACGATCAGGGTCATCTTGCATTCGCGCTCGGCAAGGCTTTCGAAGATCGCGAAGACTTCGGCCGGTCGTTTCGATACTACGAGCAGGGCAACCGGATCCGCGCCCGGCGCCATCGGCACAACACGAAAATCAACATCATGGACACCGCCCGCCAGATCAGGAGCCTCGATGCCGGCTTTTTCCGGGCGCGGGCGAATCACGGCTGCACGGCGGCAGACCCGATATTCGTGGTCGGCCTGCCCCGGTCCGGTTCAACGCTTGTCGAACAGATACTGGCCAGCCATTCGCAGGTGGAAGGGACCTCCGAACTACCCGACATCATTGCAATTTCCAGAAGGCTCGCTGCCGCTTCGCGCGAGAACCCGGCGGGAAAATACCCGGAGATTCTTGCCGATCTGCCGCCTGAGATGTTCAGGGAACTTGGGGAAAGCTATCTTGAAACGACCCGTGTACAGCGAACCGGAACACCCTTTTTCATCGACAAGATGCCGAACAACTTCCGTCACATCGGCCTCATTCACCTGATCCTTCCGAACGCCAGGATCATTGACGCCCGTCGTCACCCGATGGGCGCGTGTTTCTCGGGCTTCAAACAGCTCTTCGCCAGTGGGCAGACGTTCACCTACGATCTCACCGGCATCGCCTATTACTACCGCGACTACATAAAGCTCATGGATCACTGGGACGAGGTCCTTCCCGGCCGCGTATACCGGGTTCAGTACGAGGACATGGTCAACGATACCGAGTTCGAGATCCGTCGCCTGCTCGAGCATTGCGGGCTCGGCTTCGAGCAGCGGTGCCTGCGCTTCTACGAGACGGAACGCGCCGTGCGCACACCGAGTTCGGAGCAGGTGCGGCGGCCCGTGTACACCGAGGGGCTGGAACAGTGGCGGCACTATGAAGCGCACCTTGGGCCGTTGAAGAAAGCGCTCGGGCCGCTTCTCGAGCGCTACCCTGTCGACTGAACGGCCGCGCACGATCGATTCGGACCGATCGGACGTTCAGTCGTATCCGATCAGTACCGCCACGATCAGCGCAATCGAACCGGCAATCACGATCTTGACCATGAAAGGCCAGATGAACCGCAACCAGCGGTCGTAGGGAATTCCGGCCATCGCCAGAATGCCGACCAGCACGTATTGCGTTGGAATCAGGATGTTGCTGAACCCGTCTCCGAACTGGAATGCCAGTACGGCTACCTGCCTGCTCACGCCGACGATGTCCGCGAGCGGCGCCATGATGGGCATCGTGACATAGGCCTGGCCGCTGCCCGACGGAATGAAGAAGTTGGCAAGGGACTGCACGAAGAACATGCCGACCGCGGAGACGGCCCCCGGAAGCTCCCGGATCGGAATGCTGATGCCGTGGACCATCGTGTCCACGACACCGCCTTCGTCGAGAACCACCTGGATAGCGCGCGCGACGCCGATCAAAAGGGCCACGCCCGTCAGGCTGGCCGCGCCCCTGCTGAACTCCACCGCCGTCCGATCCGGGCTCATGCGGGCGATGACGGCGACGATCAGTGTCAGGCCGGCGAACAGGCCCTGTATCTCGAACAGGCCCCATTTCCACACGCTCATGCCGTAGATGAGCAGCACCATCGCAACACCCAGGGCGGCCATGATCGCCTTTTGTTCGACAGTCATGGGAGCCAGGTTGCGGAGTGCCGACCCGTCCTGATCCGCCGGAATCGCCGCACCGTCCGGAACGCTCACATCGGCCACGAGACTGAGGGACGGGTCCCGCTCGACCCTCTTCGCGTAAGACCAGACGTGATGTATGCCGATCGGCACGAACACGAAGAACAGCACCAGGCGATACCAGAGGCCCGATGCGGGCTCCAGCCCGGCGATATCCTGAGCGATCAACGTGGTGAAAGGGTTGATGAGCGCGACGCCGAACCCGGCTCCGTAGCCGATCATGATGATGCCGATGGCCGTCAGCCGGTCGTAGCCCAGCGCGATGCACAGGCTCACCAGAATCGGCACGAAGGGATAGTATTCTTCACCGAAACCGACGGTGGCCGACCCGAACGCAAAGAGGGTCGTGCCGCCAGCCACCAGCCAGAAAGGCCGGTTCCCCCAGCGCCGGAGCAATGCCGCCATCCCGGCCTCGAGCGATCCCGTGGCACGGAGTACCGCAAACAGGCCGCCGATGATGAAGACGAAAAAGATGATCTCGTGTGCGCCGCTGAAGCCCTCGGGAATGGCGGTCAGGGCCGCGAAGGGCGACACCGGCGGGGCGTCCGGCGTCAGGTGGAAGCTGCCCGGCACCACCTGCAGGCGGCCGGCCTCGTTCTCGATGCGTTCGAAGGACCCCGCCGGGATCACGTAGGTGAGAATCTGGGCCAGGACCACCATCGAGAAAAGTATGACCAGCGTGTGCGGGACCGTGATTCTTCGTTTCGTCATGATGGGACAGGACACCAGCGTGTCTGTTTGCCGATGAGGTGTCTACCTCGTTCCTTCACCCCCTGACTCGACCTATTCAGGAACAGGCCGGGCTAACGGCGCGAGTTCCTGTTCGATGATCCGGTTCAGGAGGCTTCGCTGTTGTTCGAACCGTTCCGATATGTCCGCGAACGCCGCGTACATCGATTCCGTGGGCCTGGCATCGCCGCTGATGACGGCGCCGGAGAGCGAACTCAGCTTTTCGGTAAGCCCGGGTGCGCTCCACATCATCGGGTGGGCATCGGAGCCCATCCAGATCATCAGAACGCCCTCGATACGCCGCAGTTCCTCAAGGAGCGCGCCAACCTCGAGCCCGTCGGGATCCCCCGCCCCGGTGCGACGCTTTTCGAGCGCGGCCCGAACGTCCCTGATCTCAAGCACCGTGTCGGCCACTTCCGTAAACCGATCCCGGATATCGACCATCAAATCGAACTGTGCCCGGAGATCGTCGTCGCTGGCCGTTACTCTCGGGTCCTTAAGAATTTCAAAAGGCCGCTCAAATTCCCGGCCGTCAACGCTGAGTCGAACCCGGTATAGTCCAGGCGGCGCGAGCGGCGCGGCGGGCGGCGAGTAGTCGACGCTCATGAATCCATCGAGCGGCCCGCTCGGCGGAGGCATCTCGGTGCCCGGATATCGCATGTCCCATGCGAAACGGTTCATGCCCTGGTGTGCGGTCGGGCCGGCCACATCTCCCGGGCCTCCGGAAAACCTCCGGACAATCTCGCCATCGGCCCCGGTGATCGTAATCGTCGCCGGATTGTCGGCCGCCCGGGCCAGGTAATATTCCACGATTACCCCGCCCGGCGGATTTTTCGCCCCGCCGTCGAGCTTTGTCCAGCCACGCCCGCCCATCAGCCGACGAACCGCGGGAACGACTTCGAACAGATGGACCGGGGCCACCGCGACTTCGGGGGTGACGGCGCGCAGGAAGGAGATGTTGTCCAGAATCCAGATTCCCCGCCCATGGGTCGCGACCACCAGGTCATCGTCCTTGACGCGCAGGTGCATCACCATTGCAGGCGGCAGGTTACCCTGCAGGGACTGCCAGGCTGCACCGTCATCGAAAGAGATGTACGCGCCGGTTTCCGTTCCGGCATAGAGGAGGCCTGCCTGTACCGGGTCCTCGCGGACGACCCATGTGAAATCGTTTTCGCGAATGCCGTCGGTGATCCGCTGCCAGGAAGTTCCATAGTCCTCGGTCTTGTAAACATAGGGTGCGCGGTCGCTGACCCGATGGCGTTCGCCGGCGATGTACGCCCGGCCAGGCTGGTGCGGGGACACGTCTATGGAGGTGATTGTGGTCCACTCCGGAAGATCCGGAGGCGAGGTGTTCAACCAGGTTCGGCCACCGTCCCGGGAGACCTGCACGTTGCTGTCGTCGGTACCGACCCACAGTTCGCCCGGGATGAGGGGAGACTCGGCAAGGGTGCGGATGACGCTGGTGTGAAAGAGCGAGGATGCATTGGAACTGATCGGCCCGCCGGAGTGTTCTCCCATGACCTCCCGACGATTCCGCGTCAGGTCCCCACCCATTTGCTCCCAGGACCGGCCTTCGTCGGTGGACCTGAAAACGAACTGGGCGGCCGTATAGAGCGCTCCCGGTTCGTGCACTGACAGGAGTATCGGAAAGGAATAGTAGAAGCGGTACCTGATGTCCTTGACCGGCGTTCCGAATACCCACTCGGGCCAGACGCTGATTTGGGGAGCCTGCCCCGACGCCCGGTCGTATCGCACCGTTCTCGACCTGTCGTTGGCATAGACGACGCTGCCGTCGGGGGTGACCGCGGTATGCCCGCCCTCGCCGACCGGAAGGGGTACGTAGTGGGGCCAGGCAATGGACGCGTCGTCGGTTCGGCTTGGAATGGCGATGTGGCTGTTGTCGTTCTGCGCGGCGTAGACCCAGTAGGGTTCCCGGTCGTCCACCGCGAGGCTAAGGAGATCCGCGGTCGGCTGATTCGTGAGGCTCGACCAGGACTCACCGCCGTTCAGGCTGACCGAGGCTCCACCGTCGCCGCCTTCGATAAGTCGGCGGGAGTCTTTCGGATCGATCCACAGCGCATGCGGATCCCAGTTCTCCATCGGCACAGGCTCGAAGGTTCGGCCGGCGTCTGACGACTTGTGCAGACCGGTGATCGGCTGGATGTAGACCACATCGGCATCCCGGGTGTCTGCGGTAATGTGGTTGTACGAATTGGGGATTTCCAGCTTGCCCGGGTCTGTGTACGTCCGCTGCCAGGTGGAGCCGCCGTCGTCGGACCGGTAAATCCCGCCTTCACCCAGGTCAGCCTCGATGAACGCGTACACCCGGCTCGACCGCGCCGGTGAGATCGCGACACCAATCTTCCCCACCAGGCCTTTCGGCATGCCGGGGTTTCGCGTGATGTCAATCCAGGTATCCCCCCCGTCCGTGCTCTTGAAAAGACCGCTTGTCGGGCCGCCGCTTTCCTCGTCCCACGGGTAGGACACGTGATGGTTCATTGACGCAAGGATTACCCCGGGGTTCGCCGTATCGATCGAAACGTCCACGCCGCCCGTTGTCTCGCCCTTGAAAAGAATGCGCTCCCAGGACGCGCCGCCATCCGTGGTCCGGTAGATGCCGCGGTCCGGACTGGGGCCGAACATGTCGCCCATTGCCGCCACGTAGACGATATCGGGATCGGTGGGATGAATGCGGAGCCGCGCGATGTGCCGGGTGTCTTCAAGTCCGACGTGGGTCCAGGTGTTTCCTCCATCGGCGGATCTGTATACCCCGTTTCCGGGCGAAATGAACTGTCGTGGAACGCCTTCTCCCGTTCCGGCAAAGATCACATCGGGATCCGAAAGCGACACATCCAGAGCGCCAACCGCCGGGAATTCGAAGAACCCGTCCGATACGTTTCGCCAGTTCAGACCGGCATCGGTCGTCTTCCAGACACCGCCGTGCGCTGCGCCGAAGTAGTAGACCAGCGGGTCGTCGGCAGCTCCCGCCACCGCGAGAACACGGCCGCCGCGGTATGGACCCACAAACCGCCATTCCAAAGCCGATAGAAACCCTTCATAGCCGACAGGTTCGACGGCAACAGCGGAACCCGTGGCAAGCAACAAAGCCAGCAGGCCGGCTCGAGGATTCATGGACCCGTCGGAAGCACAACCAGCCTGCGGCGTCTCGTGAGTTGACGACCGGCAAACGAGTGTGTTGTCATGCGCACGACCGTTGGTATTCCAAATGGCATGCTATAGGAATTGAATTCGCCTTGCACGCCTCACGATGGCCGCCAGTTCGGCCTGACCCCCTGATCGGAACGGAATCATGAGCGAACTCACCGGAATCAACCTCGCAATGCAGACCCCGATGGGGTCCGACGGCAGTATCGACTACGCGCGCTGGGAAGAATTGATCGACATCTATATCGATGCCGGCGTACATGGACTCGTACTCGGCTCCGGTACGGGCCAGCACCCCTACCTTACCCGGCGCGAATGCGAACGGCTCTACGAACTCGGCGCGAAGCGCATCGATGGACGCTGCAATCTCATTTGCCAGTCCTCGGCGCTGGTGCAGGACGAAGTGGTCGAACGCTCCAGGCATGCACAGGGGTTGGGCGCCGATGCGCTGATGGTTCTGCCGCCTTACCTTGAAGGCCCGGAAGACGATGACGGGCTGTTCGCGTTCTACGAGGCCGTCGATGCGGCGGTCGAATCCGACATCATCGGCTACAACATCCCGCAATCCACCGGCATCGCCATTTCGGTCGACCTGTTCAAACGCCTGAATCAACTCGAGCATTTCAACTACATCAAGGACAGCGCCGGTGATCTCACCACCCACCAGGAATATCTCGCCACGGGCTGCAAGGTACTGAACGGTTGCGATACCATAACCGTGTTCGCCTTTATCGCCGGTGCGCCGGGGTGTATCTGGGGCGGCGCCAACTATATGCCGCGCGAAAGCGTGAAGCTGTTTGAAATGGCGGCCAGCAGGGATACCGCCGGTGCCATGGCACTCTGGTCACGCATGATCCCGTCGTTGCTCTATATCTGGCGCGGCAGTTACGTCCCCAGGGTCAAGGCCGCCTGTCGCCTGCGCGGCTTCGATGGCGGCAGCGTTCGTGCACCGCTCCTGGAAATTTCGGTCGACGAGGCGCGCGCGCTCGAATGCTGTCTCGAACCGTTGGGTTGATCAACGGGAAAGCCGCGCGCCTGTCGGTGACACGACACTAGGCCAGGCCGAGCATCGCCTTGATGGGAATTGATTCGAACGCATCGGTGGCGCCTGCGCCGATCTGCCCCTGGTCGACGAGCAGGTTGGCGCCGTTGATGCCGCTTGCCGCATCGCTGCCGAGAAACAGGAGCGTGGTCGCCATCTCGTCCGTGGTGAGGGTCTGCACACCGGCGGCAGCACGATAGTCCTTGCTGAAGCCGAGCCAGATATCGGCGTTGGCCCGGGCCAGGGGCGTATCCGTTGGGCCGGGCTGAATGGCGTTGATGCGAATGCCCTGCCGCAGCAGCGGGAAGGCCTGACGCGCCACATAGGCACTCATGGCCATCTTGCTGAAGACGTAGTTGTCCGTGTCATCGTGAGCGTCGACCCAGGCTGTTGCCGCTTCCCAGTCAGTCGCATCGAGAAAGTCCATCACGGCGGCCATGTTCCGTTGCCAGGGCAGGCCGGCAACGGAGGAAATCATGACGATGGAGCTGCCCCGCCCCAGTCGCCCGCCGTCGATCAGGGTCTCGATCAGGTAGCGCTGCGAGGTAAAGTTGATCAGGACGATGTCGGGTGTGCCGTCGGCTACGCCCGCGCAGGCGAACACCCTGTGAACTTCGCCGTCCAGTTGGCCGATGGCCGCATCGACGCTCGCCCGGTCGCGCAGGTCGACCCTCACGGCCGCGTCCACGAGGTAGTCGATGTCGGCCACGTCCATTGCGGTGACCCGCGCCCCCTGTGACCTGGCCTGCCGTGCGGCGGCCGCCCCCATTCCGGTGGCCGCCCCGATCACCAGTACGTGCTTGCCCTCATAGCCCAGGAATGTATCGCCCATCATGGTCCCCGATCAGCTAACGTGTTCAGCCGCACCTGTTCATGAATAGACTACTGCGGTCGTCAATAGCAGCGAAAACGCAGGGCGTGCTCCCGTCGCGTGCTCAACGTGCTGTAAGCACGCTTCCGCGCGCTCTGGTCCGCGCCACCCTGCGTTTTCACTACTCTTGCCAACCTCGCTACGTCCATTCATGAACAGGTGCGGCTAGACAAGTACACAACAATCATCCGGTATCGGCAACCGGGATGATGAATGCCGGTGCGACAGCGAGAGCGCTCGGCGGCCTTTTGCTTTTCCTCGCGGCCCTGGCATACATTACGGCACTGCGCTCGTTGGCGGGAAGATGAAGAATCAGGAGACGGCAGAGGCAACGTCGGTCACGTTCCAGGCAGCGGTGCAGTTGCGCAAGCGAGCGCTCGCGGTGGAGGAGGGGAGCTTTCTCGGCTCCGAAGAGGATCTGATGGAGGCGCTGGGCGTGAGCCGGCCGACCTTCCGCCAGGTGGCGCGCCTGTTGGCCCACGAACAGGTTCTTACCATAAAGCGGGGTGTCGGCGGAGGGTTCTTCGCCCGGCGTCCGACGCTCAATACCGTCAGCCGGGCGGTGGCCGCCTACCTCAATTCCCGCCAGACCTCGTTGCAGCAGGTTCTGGAGGCTGCCCAGGGTGTGTTTCGCATGGGAGTGGAGCTGGCGGTAGCGAGTGACGATAAGGCGGCGAGAAAGCGGTTGGCCCGATTGCGGGAAAAACTGGTTGCCGAGGAGGGGCGCCGGCAATCGGCGCGGCAGCTATTGGCATTGGAATCGGAACTCGAGGGCATTCTTGGCGCACTGAGCGGCAATCCGGCCATCGAGTTGAGCCTGACCATGTTCAACCAGTTCGGCGCCGAGCAGTCCACCACCAAGCTCTATGCCAATCATCCCGAACGCATGCAGGCATGGAACAAGGCATCGATTGGCTGCGTGGATGCGATTCTGGCGAAGGATCAACGGGCCGCGCGCGATCGATTTGCCGAGCGGTCCGTCTTACTGAAGCAATGGATCGCCGCTGAACTCGGCGATGCAGGCAAGCAGCCGAGGGCGGCCGCGGCCAGGTAACCTTGAATTAGTGACTTTGCCCGTTGCCGGAGGCGCGCCGGCCGGCCGGCAGCAAAAACAATCAACTAGGGAGGGCGACCGTGATCGACTTCGAGATTCCTGAAGAGCACAAGCAACTGGGGCTGCGCTACCGTGAGTTTGTGGAAACGTATTGCGTACCTGCAGAAGCCCAGTTGCGCAGCCGCCCTGTCAAAGAAATTCTGAAGGAACTGCACAACCAGGCGAAAGCCGATGGCTTGTGGTGCCCGCACATGCCGAAGGAATGGGGCGGCCTGGGCCTGGGGCCCTTGGCCATGGCCATCGTGCAATACGAACTCGGCGGCAGCCCGCTGGGCGACCTTGCCGTGAATACGCAGGGGTCCGACGACGCCACCATGCTCACCATTGCCCGCTACGGTACCGAGGCACAGAAGAAAAAATACCTGGTGCGCCTGGTGAACGGCGATGCCCGGGTCTGTTATTCGATGACCGAGCGCGCCGCCGGCGGCGATGCGACCGGGCTGCAGACCACGGCGGTGCGCGATGGCGACAACTGGGTATTGAACGGCGAGAAATGGTTCACGAGCCTTGCCAACATTTCCGACTTCGCCGTGGTGCTCGCCAAGACCAATCCCGACAATCCCCGCCATGAGCGGTTCAGCGCCTTTCTGGTCGACCTGCCGAGTCCCGGCTACGAGGTCCTGCGCAACGTTCCGGTCATGGGCCATGACGAAAAACACTACGAGGAGTTCGGCGGGCATTGCGAGGTGAAAATCGACAACCTCGTGCTCCCGGCCGACGCCATTCTGGGCGAACCCGGCCAGGGTTTCGCGCTGGGTCAGCACCGGCTCGGCTATGGCCGGCTGCGTCATGGCATGCGCAATATCGGGCTGGCGCAGAAAGCCCTCGACCTGGCGGTTGGCCACGCAACGCAGCGGGTCACGTTCGGGCAGCCCGTGGCCGACCGGCAAGGCATCCAGTTCATGCTTGCCGAGTGTGCCGAGGAGATCTACCAGGCGCGCCTCATGGTGCTGCACCTCGCCTACAAGATGGAGAACGGCATGGAACTGCGCCAGGAGAACTCGATTGCCAAGGTGTTTCTCCCGCGCATGATTCACAAGGTGGTGGACACCGCTTTGCAACTGCACGGCGCGCTGGGTTACACGCACGATACGCCGATTGCGCGCTGGTACACCGGGATTCGCGCGCAACGTCTGGTGGACGGGCCGGACGAAGTGCACAAGTGGCGGGTGGGGCGCAATGTGGTCAAGGCCTTCGAGAAGCACGGCACGACCGCTTCGGCCTGCGGTGGCGACCTTTTCTACTGACGATACCCATTGAATATCCTTGAGGAGCGCGGCTGTGGATGAGCATGCGATAGCGAGCGTTTTCGACATGACCGGCAAGGTTGCCCTGGTCACAGGCGGCAGCCGGGGGCTCGGGAGGGAGATGGTGCTGGCGTTCGCCAGGGCCGGCGCCGATGTGGTCGTTTCCAGCCGCAAGCTCGACAATTGCCAGGCACTGGCCGCGGAGGTGGAGTCCACCACCGGCCGACGGGCGCTGGCGGTGGGTGCGCATACCGGTGACTGGCAGGACATGGAGCGCCTGGCATCCGTTGCCTACGAGAAGTTCGGCCGCGTGGACGTGCTGGTGAACAATGCCGGCATGTCGCCGCTGTACGACCACATCACCGATGTAACCGAAGCGCTCTACGACAAGGTGATGGCCGTCAACATGAAAGGCCACTTCCGGCTGACGGCGCTCATCGGCACGCGCATGGCGGAGGGCGATGGAGGTTCCATCATCTTCGTCTCCAGCGGCGGAGCCCTCACGCCCACGCCCAATATCATTCCCTATGCCGCGGCAAAAGCGGGGTTACACGCCATGACCACCGGATTTGCCTGGGCATTTGCGCCCAAGGTAAGGGTGAACTGCCTCATGCCGGGGCCTTTCCTAACCGACATCTCCAAGGCCTGGGACCTGGAAGCGGCCACGGCGCGGGCACGGGAGGGCCATGTGCTGCAGCGGCTCGGCGAGCCCCGCGAGATCGTCGGCGCCGCATTGTTTCTCGCGTCGAACGCCTCGAGCTTCACCTCGGGCAGCGTCGTCTCGGCGACAGGGGGATCCGAGTTCAAGCACTGACCGGGTACAAACCCGGCTCAGTCAGGCACCGTTTTCCGCGGGGAATCAGTCCAGTCATGCCCCAGCCGGTTCGACCCTGGGTCAAGTGTTGACGGACCAGGCTTCGAGTATCGACCGGGTAGGCGTCACGCGAGCCAGGTACTTGATCGTGTGCCGCATTATCTGGTCCTGGTATTCCATTGGCGTTCCCGCTACCGCATCGGATGGCACTACCACGTCGTATCCCCGGTTGGCGAGATCCATCACGCTGTTGGTGATGCCCACGTTGAGCGACACGCCGACCACCACCACGGTGCTGACACTCAGGATGCGCAACACCGGATCGATACCGCTGTCGTGCACCGCGCCCATGCCATGCAGGCGGGTCATGACCAGGTCGCGCTTGTCGGGGCCGAGTTCGGGCACCACGTGGCACCCGGGTTGCAGACGGCTGTCGGGCTCCGGCGGGGCATCCGCATCGGGCAGCACGCCCCGGCGCTGGTACAGCACGATGTTGCGGTTGCGCGCCAGCGAATCGCGGCGGAAATGCTTGACGGCGTGCAGTACCGGTACGCGCGCCCGGCGGGCCGCATCGGCCAGGCTGACGATGTTGCCGACGATGCCTCGGGCGTTCTCGGCCAGGTCGCCACCGGCATCGAGGACGCTGGACTGCACTTCGTTGGTGAGCAGCGCCGTGTGGTTCGGGTTCACCAGGGATGTGACGTCGAATGGCATGCTGTGACTCTTGTGATCGGCGCTGATGCGCAACCGGCGCCGGGTTGGTCCGGCCGGGCAGGTTAGCACACCCGAATGTGCGGGCGTTGCCGCCCGCAGCATTGCCCCTGGACGGGTAGGTAAGGATCAGGAGCGCCGGAACGTCCCCGCAAAAAAGTGCAACCGACGCCGTATTCCCCCGAGGTGCGCTCTTCCCAAGCGGCAGTGAATTGCGCACCATGTCGGTATCCGTAACCCGACGCGGACCGATCCGGAGGGAGGCGACCTTGACGCCGGAACAGGCTTTGGCCCGCGAGGCCATCAGGCACACCATGTCCATCTACAACACCGAAGGGGACAGGGGCCGCCTGGAAGGCCTGGCCTCCGCGTTCTTCGAGGACGGGGTGCTGGA
Source organism: uncultured Pseudomonadales bacterium (assembly GCA_964638775.1). Taxonomy (GTDB): domain Bacteria; phylum Pseudomonadota; class Gammaproteobacteria; order Pseudomonadales; family Azotimanducaceae; genus Azophilus. Next base: position 27,525 of record CAZWZH010000022.1, on the reverse strand, counting down.
GACCGGTTCGGGCACGTTTCGAGGGCGGGCCGCAATCGTCGAAGGACTCGGAACGGGCATCGCCAGGCGTGCGGGCGATCCGGAAAGTGGCGTGGGGTTCGTGCGCCACAACCTGACCACCAGCCGCATCGAGTTCGTCTCCGACAGTGAAGCCAGGTGCTGGACCTACTTCATCGTCTACACGCGGTTCGGGCCCGACCACATGGGCACCTATGTCGACCGTTTCAGAAAGAGCGGCGAGCGCTGGCTGATCGCCAACCGGCGGGTGAAGCTGCACTGGAACAACCCGGCTTCCACCTATCACGACGGCTGACGAGGCGTTGCTGCAGACCAACGAAAGGGCGATCGTCGGCCTTTCAGTGGTCTCGTTGGCAATCTTGATCCGCGAGCGGGAGGAGCAGCCGGGTCGCCTGGGGTCGACTTCCTGGCCGGCTTGACTCAAATAAAGAAACCCTATTTTAATTAGTTATACGAATCCGAATGGCTATCCGCCCGACAAGGGCCAGGGTGGTTTTGACCGACACATTCGCCGCACGCGTTGGGAGCCTGAATGAAACCGCTGGATAGTCCCCGCGCCGGGCCCCGGGCCGATTGGCGTACACTTGCCGAACTTGCGGGAGGCGCGTCATGAACCTGGACTACACCGGGGAGTATCTGGTCTTTCAGGAGGAAGTGCGTGCCTTCCTGGCGGAAAACTGGCCCCCCAAGGGCGTGGATCTCGACCTGGACCGCCCGGCCCAGGTGCGGGCATTCCGGCTCAAGGCCATCGACAGGGGCTACCTCTACCGGGGCATTCCCCGGCGCTTCGGCGGTTCCGAACAGGAAGCGGACCCGCTCCGGGCGCGCATCATCACCGAGGAGTTCATCGCCGCAAGGGCGCCGCGGGAGATCGAGGGAAACGGCATCTCCCGGGTGGTGCCCACCCTGCTGCAATGGGGCAGCGAGTGGCAAAAGGAAAGGTTCATCCCGCCGGCCATTCACGGCGATCACATCTGGTGCCAGGGCTATTCGGAGCCGGGTGCCGGCTCGGACCTCGCCAGCCTGCGTACGCGGGCCGAACTGGTGGGTAGTGAGTGGGTGATCAACGGGCAGAAGGTGTGGACGAGCCGCGCGCACCTGTCGGATTACATGTTCGCCCTGGTGCGCACCGAGCCCGACGAGCCGCGTCACGCCGGCATTTCCTACCTGCTCGTGCCCATGGATCAGCCAGGCATCGAGGTGCGCCGCCTGCGCCAGATCACCGGCGGCGCCTCGTTCAACGAGGTGTTCTTCACCGATGCCAGAACCCCGGCCGACTGGATCGTCGGAGAGCGCGGCAGGGGTTGGGAGGTCTCGCGCACCACGTTGAAGTTCGAACGCGATCAACTCGGCGGGCCGGAGCAGGGCCGCGAGCTGTACCGCAAGATCGTAGGCCTCGCCAGGCGCACCGCGCGCAACGGGGTGCAGGCCATCAAGGATCCGGAAGTGCGCCAGTGGCTAGTGGCGCTGGAGGGGTTCGTACTTTCTTCGTACTGGTCGGGCCAGTATCAGTTCTCCAAGGATGCCAAGGATGAGAGCACCGGCGCCCTCAGTTACATGAACAAGTTCGTGACCATGCACACCATCGGCCTGGAGGTGGCGCGCATCGCACACGAACTGATCGGTGACGACTCGATGCTGCTGGCCTCCGCCGTGGCATACGGCACGGATCAGGATACGGGCGAAGACAAGGCCGTTTCCAGGCGCCCGTCCAGAGCCGTCGGCAACGAACGCTGGGTGAACCAGGTTCTGGGTTCCCTGGCTGCCACCATGGGCGGCGGGACATCGAACATCCAGCGCAACATCATCGCCGAGCGGGGCCTTGGACTGCCCCGCGACGTTTGAATCGAGCAAGAACGGGAGTCAGACGCATGAGCGAGCAGACCGCCACCGCCGGAGTGACCGGAAAGCGGCTGGCCATCACCGATTCGGAGATCGAACGGGCCCGATCCCAGGTCAATATCCCCCAACCGGATCATGTCAAGCGCCACGATGCACGGCCATCGGCGGCCGGCATAACGCATTTCGCCTTCAGCCTGGGCGACGACAACCCGCTCTGGTTCGACCCGGACTACGGCGGGAACACGCGCTGGCGCCGCCAGATCGGGTCGCCTACCTACCTGACCGTCACCGGCGTCAACGAGACGCCGAAATTCACCGCCGAGCGCAAGAAACAGTTCCGGCACCTGTTCCCCGGCGCGGGCGAGTACGTCTCCGGCCAGTCCTGGGAGTGGTACCGGCCCGTCAGCCCCGGCGACGACATCTACTATGACATCGCCCTGACCAGCGTGCACGTGGTGGAGAGCAGCAAGTTCACCGGCGGCCAGTCGGTGCACATGATCACCCGCGACCTGTATGCGGACCATACCGGCGGCCCGGTGGGGATGAGCGAGACGCTGAAGATCGCCTCCGAGCGCAGCGGGTCGAAAAAGACCAACCGGTACGCGGGGGTGGAGCTCTGGCCGTACACCGACGAGGACATCGCCGCCATCGATGCCGTCTACGCGGCCGAAGAGGTCCGTGGGGCGGCGCCGCGCTACTGGGAGGACGTCGAGGTCGGCGACAGGCTGCAGCCCCTGGCCAAGGGCCCGCTCACGGTAACCGACATCATCGCCGAGCACCTTGGGCGCGGCATGGGCCACTACGGCCACGGCCCGCTGCGCTTCCAGTGGAAGACACGGCAGAAGATCGGCGGTTTCTATGCGAAGAACAGCCACGGCGTACCCGACGTGGTGCAGCGGCTGCATTGGGAGCACGAGCGCGCCCGGGAGATCGGCCTGCCGCTGGCTTACGACTACGGCGACATGCGCATGAACTGGCTGACCCACCTGGTCACCAACTGGATGGGCGACGATGCCTGGCTGTGGAAGCTCACCGGCCAGATGCGCGCCTTCAATTTCATCGGCGACTGGCACCTCATGGAAGGCGCCGTGCGCGGCAAGCGGGAGGAAGGCCCCCACCGCATCGTGGAACTGGAGCTCAAGGGTACCTCGCAGCGCGGGTGGCTTACCTGTCCGGGAACCGCGGTGGTCATCCTGCCTTCCCGCAAGCAGGGCCCCGTGGTGCTGCCTGAAGCGCCGGAGGCCTTGAGGGAGCGCGGCGCGGCCATGATGACCGAAGCGGCGCAACGGCGGCGCACCCGGTAGCGAACGTGGATTTCGACCTCACCGAAGAGCAGTATATGCTCAACGACACCGTCCGGCGCTTCTACGAGAAGGAGGCGCCCACCACGCGGTTGCTGGAGATATTCAATAGCGGCGCGGGGCTCGACCGGGCGCTGTGGAACCGTTCGGCGGAACTGGGCCTGGCCGGCCTCCTGGTGCCGGAGCGGTACGGCGGCGTGGGGCTGGAAATGCTGGACCTTGCCGTGGCCTCCGATGCCATGGGCTACTGCGCGGCGCCCGGGCCGCTGTTGGGGCACTCCCTGCTTGCCCTGGCCCTGACCCTGGGCGGCAGCGAAGAACAGAAGGCGCGCTGGCTGCCCGGTCTCGCCTCGGGTGAACTGGTGGGCAGCATCGCCTTTGGCGAAGACGGCGATGCGTGGCAGCCGGAGCAATGGAGACTTGCGATCAGCGATGGCCGCCTCACCGGCACCAAGAAGAATGTGCTGTTCCCCGCGGATGCCGACCTGTTCCTGGTGGGTGTCGAGGGCGGTGGGCTGGCCGTTGTGGAAAGCGGTGACCCGGGGGTAGGCACGCAGGAATGGGATGGCGTGGACCGTACCCGGCGCATCGGTGGCCTGAACCTGGAAGAGGCGCCCTGTGCCCCGCTTCCCTGCGACAGCGCCGTGGCCGGGCGGGTGCGCGATGCGGGCCTGATCATGCTGGCCGCCGATGCCTACGGCGGCGCGCACAGGGCAGTGCAAATGACCGTGGACTATGCCGGTGAGCGCGTGCAGTTCGGCAAGACCATCGCGCACTTCCAGGGCGTCAAGCACCAGATCGCGGACGCGGCCACCGAGGTCGAGCCGGCCCGCGCGCTGGTCTGGTACGCGGCATACGCATACGATCACCGGCCCGGGGAAGCACCCCGCCTGGCGGCGCTGGCCAAGGCCCATCTCGCCGAGGTTTACGTCAATGCCACGCGCACCATGGTCATGCTGCACGGCGGCATCGGGTATACCTGGGAATTTCACTGCCAGTTCTGGCTGAAGCGGGCGATGTTCGACCGCAACTACCTGGGCAGCCCCTCGGTGCATCGCGAGCGCGCCGCGGTGCTGGCCGGTTGGTAGCCGCGCAAAGCACCCCGGCAACGCATAAACGAACGACGCAACACACAAAGGAGCAACCGAGCATGGATTTCGAAACGATTCTCTACGAAGAGAGCGACGATCACGTCGCAACGATCACCATCAACCGTCCCCACGCGCTGAACGCCTTCAGCGGCCGCATGTGCGAGGAGTTCGAATACGTCTGGCAGAAGGCCATCGTCGACGAGCACATTCACGCCTACGTGTTGCGCGCGTCCATGGAGTGCCGGGCGTTCTGCACGGGGGTGGATGTGCGCGGCGGCCGCGATGCGCCGGGGGCGCGGGCGGTCAGCGGGCCCAACCAGACCAACGACTGGTTCAAGGTGGATCCCGGCGAATACCTCGGCCCGCGAGCCAACAAGATGTGGAAGCCGGTGATTGCCGCCGTGCACGGCATGTGCGCCGGCGGCGCGTTCTATTGGATCAACGAGTCGGACATCATCATCTGCTCGGAAGAAGCGACGTTTTTCGACCCCCACGTCACCTACGGGATGACCGCGGCCCTCGAGCCCATCGGCGCCACCTACCGCATGCCCCTGGGCGACGTGATGCGCATGGCGCTGCTCGGCAACGACGAACGCATCAGCTCCCATGCCGCGCTGCGCATGGGGCTGGTAACGGAAGTGGTGGAACAGGACGACCTCTGGGCGCGCGCCCACGAAATCGCCGCCAAGATCGCCGCCAAGCCCCCCGCCGCCACCCAGGGCACGGTGCGCGCGGTCTGGGAGTCGCTCGATCTGCCGCGCACGGCAGCACTTAACATGGGCATGTCATACACCATCATCGGCAACCCCGTGGGCACCGCCCAGGTCGACCGCGACGCCGTCATGGCGGTCAAGAAAAAGAGGTTTGAAGTGCGCTAGCCAGCACCTGGTTGCGAGGCCGCACCCCCACGCGACGATGTCGCGGCAGTCGCCTTTGGCGATGAGCCCCGCGGCCGCATCGAGAATCAGGATATCGCCGGTCGCGACAGCGAGTTCGCATACGGGGCTTCCATTTCGGCGCACGGCCACATTGTCCAGCGAAACTCAAAGCATTCGGACGAGCTTAACGCGCCGAAATGGAAGCCCCGCATACGAACTCTTTCTCGAGGCTCCGCATTGTTCCTTGCGCGGCCTCGTCCCGGCACGCTGGGTTGCCGACTTGTATCTCAATCAAGTACATTATCGTATACACGATTGATCACCGGGATTGCGAAATGAACTTCATCAGCGTGCGCGATCTGCGCAACCACTCAGCGGCCGTTTGGGATACGCTTGCCGAGGAGCAGGACCTGGTCATCACCTCCAACGGCAAACCCATTGCCGTTCTTTCGGCGACCACCGGAGCGACGCTCGAGCCCTCCCTGGCCGCACTTCGCCAGGCGCGTGCGCAACTCGCCGTGACATCGATGCAGCAGCGAGTCCGGGAGGCGGGCGCCGACAGTCTTTCCCTGGATGACGTGAATGCCGAGATAGGCGCAGCGCGCAGGTCGCGCCGGCGGTGAGGGTCGTAGTAGATACCAACGTAATCGTCTCGGGCCTGTTGTCGCCATTCAACCCACCCGGCGTCATCGTCGGGCTGATCGCCGCCGGGCGCCTGAGTCTCTGCTACGACATGCGGATCATCGCTGAGTACGATGAAGTGCTGCGACGCCCCGCGTTTCCGTTCAAAACAGCGGAAGTCGCAGCGTTCCTGGCGCAGGTTCGTGCCGGGGGCGAGGTTGCCGCAGGCGAACCGCTCAAGGCCAGGCTGCCTCACCCCGATGACGAACCGTTCCTCGAAGTGGCACTGTCGGCACAGGCTGAGTATCTGGTGACCGGCAACCTGAAGCACTTCCCCCGCGACCGTTGCCGGAGCGCCCGCATGGTTTCCCCGCGTGAATTCATGGATCGCGCCTTCGGGAACCCCTGACGGATCAGGGTGCCGTTCGATCGACAAGTTGACCCGGATCCGGGTGCCCCCACGGGACACGGCAAATCCCGTGGAGAGCGTGCCTATTGGGCCGCCACAACCGCGTAGCCCACTACGAACTGCCAGCATTTTCGTGGCGTTGAGGAGAAGGCTACCCGGATTCAACTCAGGAGCGAAACACGCAGCGGGGGTGGATTACGGGTCGGTCACTGTTGGTGCCCCCGCCGCACCATTTGACAACTCGTCAAAGTAACGCATGAGGTCATTCGCCACCTCATGCACTTCAGCGGGAGCCTGTACTTCCTCGCCCAATCGGCGACGCAGGGCGACGATAAGCGGCAAAAGCGACGTGGCTCTTTCTTCGTCATTTGTGAGGATTCGAAGGATGGGCCGCTCGTCCGCGCCTGCCGCGACAAAGGTGGAAATGCAAGAGGAAGCGAACGGTATCAGCTTGCTGTCACTCGGGTCGAGAGCCTCGTAAGCGGCTTCCAGCGCGTGAATAGCGTTGACGTGCTGACCGAGCGAGACCAATGCCTCAGCACGCAGCCACATGCTTCCGACCGCGATAGGGGCCGGTGGGCTGATGCGACTGTCTATTTGATCGCAGATGTTCAGGGCGATATCGGGGTTTCCAGCTTGGTTTGCGGCCAGTGCCTTGAAGGTCAATGCTGTTGTGATGGCTTCCTGCAGATTTGGCGCGTCGCTGCTGCCAAAGCGCCGAACAATCTCGTCCTCAGGGCCGCTGTAGAACGCGGTCATGAATCGAATCAAGCTGTGTACTACTGCCGCCTCGTCCGGTTCCCGGCGAAGCTTGTAGTAGATGCAGTAGAGACGTTCCGCGACCGAGTAGCTCTGCTTGCGTCCCGTGCCGTGAACCACCAGTGCGCCTCGATTCGCCAGCCTCCCGATTAGGGTGGATGCCGTTCTGACGTCCATTCGGGCCCGGGCGGCTATTTCCCCTGTGGTGGATGGTTGCCACAGGTCGGCCAACGCCAGATACACGCGGCGTTCCTGTTTAGCCAATACCTCGCTGTAGCTGCGGAAGTACTCCGTATGGTCGTCGATCAACGTCACCAGTTCCTCCAGCAGTTCCCGCATGGAGCGGTGCCGCGAGAATTCGCCCATGATGACCAGAAAGCGTGGACTGCCGCCCGTCAGGATTTGGAGGGGCCTGATCTCTCGGTCGGATAGGCCGTCGCCGCTGACCGCCCGCCAAAGGCGGCTGCACGATTCGGTGTCCAGAGGTTCTAGGTTGATCGTGCGGAACAATTCGAAGAAGGCATCGTTCGCGTCGTCCAGAGCTGCGAACCGGCTGGCGGCCGTGGCCAGCAGGACGATTTGGGGCTCGCATTGCAGCGTTTCGCGGAGCTGCCAGCCGAAATCATCGTCAACGCTGGCGCTGAGTGACTGGAGGTTCTCCACCATCAACAGGAGCTTCTTGCCGATTCTCTCCGCTGCATTCAGAACGGTGGTGCGAACGTGTTCGGCGATGTCTCGCTCCTGCCATCGCGTGGCAAAGTCGGCGTGCGACTTTGCCAGTTCCGCAGCCAGTTCCATGTCGTGTTTTTCCACTGCCTTGGCGAGGTGGAATAGCGTTTCAAGCCAGAAGTCGGCGACGCTGAATATCTCTTGGCTTTCCTCCATGAATCGGATGGGCAAGTAGTGTGGAGTAAATTCGCCGTTGGTGCGTATCTCCGCGGCGACGCGAGCCAGCATCATGGTCTTGCCGCGTCCGCGGGGCGCGATGAGCAGCAGATGTTGGCAGCAAGCGGCATCGACGTTGTCGGCGAGTGTGCGGAGCACGATTTGAAGCTCCCCTTCACGGACCACGAATTGTCGAATCACATCCTCGTCGGATTGGAGGGTGCCGGGATTGAACTTGCGAATGGCTGCCGTTTGGGCGTTCATCGACTGGCCTTAGCATTGGAATGGGTGCTCGAGAGGATAGGGTGATGATTCGCATATCGGGTGGCCCACCAGTCCTTCAGCAAGTGGGACACGAACCGGTGGCCACTATCGTTGGTTTCGAGATACCCATCGTGGATGAGGATGTCGAGAATGTCCGTCACTCTCTCACTGGTGTTCTCGATCTTGGTTGCAAACAGCGCTTCAAGCGCCTTTCGGGCGCTGGGCGTGAAATGCTCCTGAACAGCCGCTTCTGCAAGAATCGCGTTGGCGATGGCGAAGTCGTTCTCACCCAGGGCATCCCGCAGACGCGCTTCGTAGTGCATGAGGTCGTTCTGCCCGAATGGGCCGAGCAGGTCGGTTTGATACACCGTTTCGACATCGGTCGCCTTGATGGTGTCGCGGCTGTGCATGGTGGCGAAATCCAGCAATCGCGCGAAGAAGGACTGCACATGATGCGGAATGCCGACGCCCAGAGCATCGTAGGCCGCTTCGGCGACTCCGTCCTCAACAGGAAGTGCGTTGGTTAAGGCCAATCGGTGAAAGCACTCGATGCTTGTGCTACGGTCCCAAGGCCCAAGCCGGACTTCGTAGAGATAGTTGGTGCGGTCGGTCAGACCCAGGCGGCGCACAAGAGGCGTTAAGCCGATGCTGCCCGATACGATTAGGACCAGGGAACCGCCGCTGACGTCTTGGATTGCGCCGCGCAGCCAACTCAGAAATTCGTCCACCAGCGCCAAGCCGTTTTCTTTGCGCAACTGGCGATTGAGGAATATTGGCAACTCGTCGATAACCAGCAGTATCCGTTGTTCATGTTCCGCACAACTGCGAATGATCGACTCTCCATGGCGCGGCCATGCACCGGCGTTCAATCCAGCGCGGAACTTTATGCCGAAGTCGTACGCGCTGAGTTGCTCGACGTTGTCCGAAAATAGTCGCGCCAAACGCTCGCCGAGACGCGATGCGATCCCCCGAACCGGATGCAGTGCTTGGGCGATTTTCGTGATGACGTCTTCCGCTGAGGCAGCGTGCTCCACATCGGCGAAGGCGAATGCCCATCCGTCCTGCTCCAGCCGCCTTCCGAGTTCGCGAGCCACGCTGGTCTTTCCCATGCGCCGCTGTCCAGACAGCAAGACGGGATTGCCGCTGCGGATGTGGCGATCGAGTACCTGCAGTTCGCCTTCCCGGTCGAAGAAATCCTCTCCGCTGACCCAAGGGCCGGTTATGGACTTCACTGTCGAGTCTCATGTAACGTTTGATGTGCTCATCTTAGCGTCAACAATCTTGTTGTCAACAGACTTGTTGACAACAAGATTGTAGTCAACAAGCCTGGATTCCGGACTCGATTGGAAGTCACTCTCTTCCAGCGATCATCTCCAGGAGCAGGGGCTTCTGCACTTTACCGCTGTCGGTGCGGGGCAGGTCCTCGCCGAGCAGGTCGGTGACGAACAGCTTGGGGACCTTGTAGCTCGACAACTCCGCGTCCAGGCGCCGGCGCAGCCGTTCGGGATCGAGGCGCTCACCGGGCTGCGGCACTACGACTGCGATCACGACTTCTCCCTTGCGCCGGTCCGGCTTGCCGAGCACCGCTGCCTCGGCAACTTCCGGATACGCCAGGAGCGTCAGTTCCACCTCTCTCGGCGAAACATTGGCACCGCTGGTCTTGATCATCTCGCCGCCGCGGCCGTGGAAGAACAGGTGGCCGTCCTCGGTGATGGCGCACAGGTCACCGGTGCGGAAAAAACCGTCGGGCTCGAAGCACTCGCCCCGCTCGCGCTTGTAGTAGCCCTGCATGATCGAATAGCCGCGCACCAGCAGTTCACCGGTCTCTCCGCGGGGCAGTTCCCGGGAACCCCCTGGCTCGACGATCTTGCGCTCGATGCCGTCGATGGCGCGGCCGAACGAATCGGATCGGTCTCCGGTGAGGACCACGCCGTCGAATTCGCCGCTGTGCGGCCCGAACGACTCGGACATGCCCAGGGAATTCGGCACCAGGGGCAACGGCACCTCCAGCGGCGGGCCGACAACGCCGGCGCGCCGTTGGGTGTTGTGGGAAGCCTGGAGGCGGGTGAAGTCCTCCGGCCGGAAATCCGGGTGTTCCCGGATAGCCGTGAGCTGACCGGCCCAGCCCGTGATCTGGTCCGGCAGTTCGCGCCGCAACAGTTCCAGTATGAATTCCGGATCCGGCCGCTCGGGGCAGATCAGCTCCGCGCCGCCGATCATGGTGTTAAGCAGCGTCGTAAGCATGCCACCGATCCAGAAGAACGGCGTCAGCACCAGGATGCGCGTCCCGGGGGCGCACTCGGCGTAGTCGAACATGGTGTAGGCATGCCGCACGACGGTACCGTGGCTGTGAACGACGCCCTTTGGTTCCGCCGTGCTGCCGGATGTGAAGATCACCACGGCAAGGTCGGCGGGGCTGACTTGCGCCTCTGCCTCGGCGAGAAATTCGGCCGACAGTCCGGAGGCGTCGCAACCCAGGGCACGGAGGTCCGCGGGGTCGCCCCGGGCCCAGTCGGGCTTCGCCCCGCCCCATATCCACACCGAACGGAGATACGGCACACCGGTGAGGCGCAAAGGCCCGCCGTGTGCCGATGCGAGCCCCGGGAGCGCGCGCTCCATGTTCTGCACGTAATTGTGGCGCAGGTAGTTGTCCTGCATGAGCAGGGTGTCGATGTCGGCCAGCTTCAGCACCCTTGCCAGCTCCGGCGGTTTGCAGAACGTGCTCACACCGGTAACGAGGGCTCCGACGCGCAGGGCGGCGAACCAGGCGACGATCCAGTCCGGAGAATTGGCCATGAGCAGGCCTACCCGGGTCCCCTTGCCGACGCCTGATGCGAGCAATCCAAGTGCGAGTTCGCGGGACTCTTCCTCTGCCTGCCGGTAGGTGAGCGAACGGCGGGAGTCGCTCGCCAGAACCCGGTTGCCATGGACGTTGCTCAAGTGTCCGAGCATGGCCGGCAGGGTGGCGCTGTGGTTGGGGATTTCCATGTTCCGGCGGATGTTCGACCATCCGGTTCCCGGCGGTCAACCGGGTATTGGCATTGTTTGGCGCAATCGTCTATATGATATAGCCTTGTTGGCGCGCGGGTTATGTAACTGGCCCAACATGCAACCGGCCCGACAGAACGGGGGAACCGTTGGATTTCGACCTGACCGAAGAGCAGCAGCTCTTTGCGGATACGAGCCGCAGGTTCCTTGCGGACGAGTGCGATCTGGATGTCGTGCGCAGTCTGGCGGAAACCGGGACGGGCTTCCCGGGCGACTGGTGGCGCCGGGCTGCGGAACTGGGTTGGCTTTCGTTGCTGGTGGACGAAGACGCCGGGGGATTGGGCCTTGGCAGCGAGGGGGTCCTGTATCTGGGGATCGTGGCCGAAGAGATGGGACGCATGGTGTCCCCTGGCCCCCTGTTGCCCTGTAGCTTGGTCGCCGCAACGCTCTCCCGGTCCGGCAACGGCGAGCAGCGATCCGCAACGCTGCCGGCGCTGGTGGCCGGCGAGGCAACGGCAAGCTGGTGCTTCGCCGAGGGCGGGCGCTCCTGGTCCGCGGACGCCGTGACGATGGAGGCGGAACGGGTGGCGGGCGGTTATCGCCTGCGGGGCGAAAAGTCGCCGGTGGAAGCCGCGGCCGAAGCGCAGCATCTGTTGGTGACGGCGCGCTACAACGGGCAACTGACCCAGTTTCTGGTGCCTGCCGATACGGCCGGAGTCAGTATCGAGCCACTGGAGGGCCTGGACCTGGTTCGCCGCTTTGCCCGGGTTCGGTTCGATGGGGTCTATGTCGGCGAGGACTGCCTGGTGGGTACCGAAGGCGGCGCCGCCGAAGACGTCGAGCGCCAGATTCAGATGGGCCTGGCGGTGTGCAGCGCCGAGAGCGCCGGAGCCGTAGCGCGGGTTTTCGAATTCACCCTCGAGTGGGCGTTCGAACGCTATTCCTTCGGCCGGCCGCTGGCGTCGTATCAGGCGTTGAAGCACCGTTTCGCGGACATGAAGACCTATCTCGAGGGGTGCCACGCCACGGCTTGGGCAGCGTTGCACGCTATTGCTGGTGGCGCTGGCGACAGCGCCCTCCTGGCTCGTGTCGCAAAAGCGTTCATCGGCGATTTCGCGCCGGGGATCATCCAGGATTGCGTGCAGATGCACGGGGGCATCGGGGTGACCTGGGACCACGACATTCACCTGTACCTGCGCCGCGTGGCCACCAATCGCGTGATGCTCGGCACGCCGCGGGAGCATCGCGCGGGCATCGCCGATCTGATGGCGCTGTGAACGGGTCGGCTCGAGGCGGAGGGTAGACATGGAATCACTGGAGGCGTTTCGGAAGCGCGCACGGGCCTGGTTGGCCGACAACCTGCCTCGCCTGCCGCCGGATGTGGAACCCTGGAACGCGATGCGTGTAGACCCGGGCGATGCGGACCGGGCCAGGGAATTGCAGAAGACGCTCTTCGATGCGGGTTTTGCCGGCCTGTGCTTTCCGGAGGAATACGGAGGCCGGGGCCTGCCCCGGGAGTACCAGGCGGCGTTTACGGAAGAATCCCGGCCTTACGAGATGCCGCTGCTGTTCAACACGCCCACCCTGACCATCATCGCCCCTACGATTCTGGACATGGGTACCGAAGAGCAGAAGCGACGGCACCTGCCGGCCATGATCCGTGGCGACGAACTGTGGGTGCAGTTCATGTCCGAGCCCTCCGGGGGATCCGACCTCGCCGGCGTGATCACCTCGGCGACCTTCGACGGCGCCAACTACGTGCTCAACGGCTCCAAGATCTGGAGTTCGTACGCCTCGTTTTCAGACTACGCAATTTGCCTGGCGCGCACCGACTGGGACGCGGTCAAGCACCGCGGGCTGACGATGTTCATGATGAAGATCCACCAGCCCGGCATCACGGTGAACCGGATTCGCCAGTCCGACGGCAACGTCGAGTTCTGCCAGGAGTTCTTCGACGACTTGGCCGTTCCGCCCGAACACGTGATCGGCAAGGTCAACGACGGGTGGACGGTAGCCCAGCGGCTGCTGTTCCACGAACGGAGCGCCACGGGAGGCTCCTCACCCTACGCCAGCGGCACGGCGGGGCGGCGGCGCGAGGACATCGACGACCTGGTGCGCCTGGCGCGGTCAGCGGGCCGTGCGGACGACCCCCGTATCCGTGACCTGCTCGCTGAAGTTCACGTGCTGCAGACCGTGCAGGGGCAAACGGCGGAGCGCGTGGTGGCGGGAATCGCCGCCGGGGCGCTGCCCGCCACCGCCGGGGCGCTGCTGCGCCTTTTCACCGGGCTCAACGGGTTGCGCCGCAACGACATTGCCTTCGAGATTGCCAATACGGACGCCGTGGCCTGGGACGCCCGGACCTCGGACGGCGATGCGGGCAAGGCCTACGTCTTCCGCCAGGCCTGGTGTTTGGGCGGGGGAAGTACGGAAATGCAGCGCAACATCATCAGTGAACGGGTGCTCGGCATGCCCCGGGAGCCGGCCGCCGACCGCGGCGTTCCCTTCAAGGACGTGCGCCGCAACGCACCGGCCAAAGGAGATTAGCTGGTGTTCGTCCCCGTGTCCGGCGCACCGCATACCTGCTCTCGTAGCCAACTCAAGGAACCAGTTCTGAATCCGGTTTCAATTTAAAATATTCTCAAAAAACAATGATTTAAAACTTTTTTCATGCGAGATTTCTAAACAAATCCGGAGTTGGCAAACCATGAGCGACATCAACGCTGACGATTACGGGAAATTGACGGATACATCGTTCATCCGGGCCCGCAAGCGCATCGGCATACCCCAGGTGCTGCGCAATCCTCCCCACAATTTCGAGGTGAGCTGGGATGCATCGCGGCATTTCGCGTACGGCTATGGTGACGACAACCCGCTGTATTGCGACCCGGAATACGCGCGCAACACCCGGTGGGGGAACCTGATCGCGCCGCCGACCTTCCAGTACACGGTGGGCGAGAACGTCACGCCGCCGCCGGACCCGGAAACCAAGGCGCTGCTGCGCGGCGACCCCTGGGCGGGCCTGGGCTCCTACCAGGCGCGCATGGAGTTCGAGTGGTGGCGCCCCTTCAACCTGGGCGACCGCATCTACAAGATGCGCTCGGTGGTGGGCGTCGTCGACAAGCGCAGCGAATTCGGCGGGCGCTCAGCACACGAGACCATCTGCATCCCCATCGCCAACCAGGACGGCGACCCCGTCATGGTGCAGCGGGGCACCTGGGTGAACACCGAGCGCGGTGAATCGCGCAAGCGCAGGAAGGAACGGGAAACCGCGGAGCCGTACACGGAGGAACAGTTGGCGGAGATCGATGCCTGTTACGAGGCGGAGACCCGGCGGGGCGCGGAGCCGCGCTACTTCGAGGACGTGCAGGTGGGCGATGTGCTGCAGGAGAAGGTCAAGGGGCCGCTGACCACCAGCGCCATCCTGGTGTGGCACCTGGGCTGGGGCATGCAGTTGACGCCGCCGGGCAACTTCCGCCTGTCCTATCTCATCCGCAAGAAAGCCCCGGGCCTGTACCCGCCCAATACCCTGAACGTCCCCGACACCGTGCAGAGGCTGCACTGGGAACCGGAGCGCGCCCGGGAACTGGGATTGCCCACCTCCTACGATTACGGCGGGCTGCGCGAGACTTGGTTATGCCACCTGGTGACCGACTGGATGGGCGACGATGCCTGGTTGTGGAAGCTGAACTGCGAACACCGCCGCTTCAATTTCATGGGCGACACCACCTGGCTGCGCGGCGAAGTGGTGCACAAGCGCCAGCAGGACGGCCGCAACGAGGTGTACCTGGAAATCCGTTGCGTGAACCAGCGCGGCGTGGTCACCTCGCCAGGCGAGGCGGTGGTGCTGTTGCCGACCCGCGATCGCACCGTCGTGGTGCCCAAGGCGCCGGCCGATTCAATGGATGAGCTGATCGAGCGGGACGTGGAACGGATCGCGTCCCTCGAAGGGGGTTCATGAGCGCATCGCGGCGGTCGCCATCTGCGCCATTGTCTCGGCGCTCTCCATGCCCGTCTTGAACACCAGGTAGCCGGACTCGTCGCAGATGGTGTGGAAGTGCGCCTGCACTTCCTCGATCGACAGTGAGCGGCTGCAATAGCCGGGGCTTTCCGCGAAGAATACCCGGGCCGCGCGTCCTGCCCCCACATCGAAGATCTCCCCGGTCACCTGGCACGCCTCATGAGCCAGCCAGGCCACCACGGGCGCCACGAAGCGAGGCGGCATCAGCTCTTCCATCTGCTGGCGCAGGCTCTCGTCCTGCAGGCCCGTGACCATGCGCGTGTAGGCGGCGGGAGCGACGGCGTTCACCTGGATGCCGGCGGCGGCGCCCTCCAGGGCCAATGCCTTGGTCATGCCGATGATGGCTCCCTTGGCCATGCAGTAGTGGCTGGATTGCGGCAGCCCGTAGAGAGCGCCGCCGGAGGTGGTGAGAACCACGCGCCCATAGCCGGCCGCGGCCATGTGCGGCCAGGCGGCCCGGGTGACGAAGAAGTGCCCGTAGGCATGTTGCCGCATCATGCGGTCGAAGGCTTCGCTGGTGCCCTCGGCGAACGGCGGCGAGGCATTGATGCCGGCGTTGTTCACCAGGCTGTCGAGCCTTCCCCAGTTGTCGAGCGCCTGCGCGATCAGGTTGTTTGCCCCGGCCTCGGTGGACACGTCATCGAAGTTGGCCGCGCCGATGCCTCCCGCCTGCTCGATCTCCGCGGCCACTTCCTTGGCGGGCGCCTGCGTCCCGACGCCAGTGCCGTCCACCGTCGCGGAACCGAGGTCGTTGACGATCACCCGCGCGCCGCGGGCGCCCAGCAGCAGGGCGTGGGCTCGCCCGATGCCGCGCCCCGCGCCGGTGACGATCGCCACGCGCTCATCGAAGCGCAGTTTCTCAGACATGGCTTTCCTCCCCCTGGAAACGAAAAGGCCCGCCGCAACGATGCTGCGGCGGGCCGTCGGTGCAGCGCCCGTTTATCCGCCGCTGAAGCGCTTGGTAAGGGTGGCGCCCCACATGCGCGGTTCGTTCGTGATGCCCGTCTGCACGTTGAGCATGTTGGTCTGGTTCACGCCCATGCGCTGGTATTCCTTGTTGTTGAGGTTCGTGGACCACAACGCGACGTTCAGGCCCCATTGCGGCAGGTCGTAGTCGATGCGGGCGTTCAGGAGGCCAACGGACTGGAAGAATTCCCGCCGCAGCTCCTCCGATAGCTGAAAGTCCGTGCGCCGCAGATTGGGCGTGATGTCGTCCGTGTAGGCATAGTCCAACTGAACGGCCAGGGTTCCCTCGCCGAGCGCGGTTTCCCAGCGGCCCCCGATCGTATAGGTCCATTCCGGGTAGCCGAAGGTCCGCTCGCCGAGGGGTTCTCCCGCGGCATCGAACGTGGCCGGGTCGAAACCGGGTTGCGCGCAGATGGGATTCCACGGCATGCCGGTGGCGGGGTTGACGTTGCAGTTCTCCACCGGCGCGCCGACGAAGCTGCTGTACTTGCCTTTCATCCAGGCCACGGTGGCGAACAGGTTGAGCCCATCGGCCGGCTCGAGCCTGATCTCCGCCTCGAAGCCGTCGATGTCCGCCTTGCCCGCGTTGCGGGTGACCGTGGACGGGCCCGGAATGATCACGGTTTCCTGCTTGTTCTTGTACTTGGTGGTATAGGCCGCCAGGTTGGTGCGCAACCGGTAATCGAACCAGTCCGCCTTGAGCCCGACCTCCCAGTCGGTGGCGGTTTCGGGCTCGAACGGGGGCCGCCCCGGGGGACCGCCCGGCCAGCCGGCGCTGCGGATGTCGAAACCGCCGCCCCGGAAGCCTTCCGATGCCTTGACATAGACCATCATGTTGTCCGTTGCCTGCCAGTCGACACTGAACAACCACGACCAGCCGTCATAGGTAACTGACCGCTTGGGCAGGGAACAGAACTCGTAGCGCTGGTCGATGGGCGCGAACACGGGACCCACGAAATTTGCGTTGCCGCACGACCAGAACAGCCCGCCCGCGCCATCCGGAAGCAGCGTGCCATGGGCATTGACCTGCTCCTTCTTCTCTTCGGTGTAGCGTCCGCCCGCAGTGAAGTTGATGGTATCCGTGACGGCATAGGTCATCTGGCTGAACAGCGCCCAGCTCTCCTGGTCCACCAGCGGCGCATCGAAGGTGAAGAAGTACGGCGTGCCGTTGATCGGCTTGAAATTCTCCGCCAGGTTCACGTAGTCGGTGTCGGAACCGTTGTCGTCGCTGAAGAACGCACCGCCCAGCCAGTCGAGGCGACCGTCCATCGCCACGCCGCTGAGATTGAGCTCCTGCGTGAACACGTCGTAAGCCTGGTGCAGTTCCCGGTCCGGGAAGTTGGGGTCGCCGGTGACGATGGCCTTGAAGTCCGAGCCCGAGAAGTTGGTGAGATGGGTGTGCTCCATGTCGCGGTAGCCGGTGATGGATTTGAGCGTAACCGCATCGGTGATGTCCCACTCTATGGTGGCGCTCACGCTGTAGACATCGGTGTCGTCGAAATTATGGAGGTCGGTATAGTTGGTGAAGATGTCATCGCCACCCTGTTGTGCGCGCATCTGCATGAACCCCAGCCCGCAGGGTATATCGAAGGGCCCGCACCCGGAGGCCGGCAGAAAGGTGGCGTCAATGGCCGTGGTGGCATTGAAGTACGCTCCCCGGGTGACCACCAGCGGGCCGTTCTCCCGCTCTTTCCCCCAATCCCCCACCAGCATGATGCGCACGGTGTCGAAATCGAGCCGCAGGCTGCCGCGGACGTAGTCCTCGTCGCGGTCGCCGCCGAGCCTCTGGCCGGTGAGTGCCGACTTGCCGTAACCATCTCGGTTGTTGTGCTGATACGCGAGCCGGACGGCCATCCTGTCGGCGATGATCGGGATGTTTACCGCACCCCGGTAATTGAGCGTGTCGTAATTGCCGCCGTCGACCTCGATGTAACCGTGCACGTCATCGTAATCCGCCTTGCGCGTGATGATGTTGATGGCGCCACCCGTGGTGTTGCGGCCGAACAGGGTGCCTTGCGGGCCTTTCAGTACCTCGATCCGCTCGAGGTCGAAAAACGACATCTGCATGCCGGTGACGTGGGGGTTGACCACGCCGTCGATGTAGACGCCCACCGCCGGGTCGTTGCTGATCTGCGTACCGCCGCTGGACTGGCCCCGCATCACCAGCCCGTCCGCGGTCGCGTTTGCGTAGGTGCTGTGCTGATTGATGGCCAGGCCCGGTGTGAACGGGGCAAGATCCGAGAACTGATCGATTCCGGAATCGGTCATCTGGTCGCCGGTGAAGGCCGAGACCGCCACCGGCACTTCCTGCAGGCTCTCCTCGCGCTTGCGCGCGGTGACGAGGATCTCCTCGATGGCCCCGGAGCGGGCCCCTTCCGCCTCTTCGGCATGGATCGGCGCGGCTTGGGCGGCAACCAGCACAAACCCGATCGCAAGGCTGCAAGCTCGGAATGCGTTCATCTGTCTTTCCCCTTTTGTAATCCCTGAAACCCGGCATATGATAACCAGAGTAATCTTATTTAAACAATTCGCATTGGTCGCCGGTTTCAGGCTCCGAGCCACGGTTCGCCAGGGGAGGGCGAAGGCCGGACCGGAGTACCCGGGCATGGCCGCAGGAGTTCCATGAACAACCCCCCTTCGATGCGTGTTGGGGCCGTCGGCATCGGCAGCATGTTGGCGTACGCGTACCCCACCGTCGGGGTCTCGTTGATCGCTTACCTGCTGAACCTGTATTTCTTCAAGTACGCCACCGACGTGCTCTTTATCGCCCCGGCCGCCATGGGGCTGATTTTCGGGGCCGCGCGTATCTGGGACGCCGTTTCGGACCCCATGGCCGGTTTTCTTTCGGACCGGACGGAGAGCCGCCTCGGCCGGCGCCGGCCCTGGCTGTACGCGTCCGCGCTGCCCCTCGCGGTCGTGCCCTTCCTGCTGTGGAACCCGCCCACGTTGCTTGACGGCATGTTGCTGATCGCATGGACCACCGTGGCCATCCTGCTCTACGAGACCGCGATCACCATCTGGTTCGTCCCGCACTCCGCCCTGGGGGCGGAACTGAGCATGGCGCATCACGAGCGCACCCGGGTGTTCGCCTATCGCCAGTTCGCCTGGTATGTCGGGTTCCTGGTCTGTGTCGGCGCCCTGCACCTGTTGACTGTGAGCGAGGACCGCCGTGCCACGGCCCTGGTCATTTCGGCGTTGGCGGGCGGCGGGGCCGGGCTGCTCATCCTGGTCGGCACGGCACGGGTCCGGGAGCGGCTCGATCATGTGGGCCGGGGCGCGCACAACCCGCTCAAGGCATTGAAGGACGTAATCGTCAACCGCTATGCCCGGCTGCTCATCCTGGTGTTCCTGATCGAGAACATCGGCACCGCGAGCCTGGGGATTCTGGCGCCTTACTTCATGCAGTACATCATGCACGAGGAAAGCGCCTACTCGCTGCTGCTGCTCTCCCACTTCGTGCCGACCATTCTCATCATCCCCGCCGCGGTCTGGCTGTCGCGCCGGTTCGGCAAGAAATACGTGTGGTTCGTCGCCATGCTGTTCAGCGCCGGGGCGTATGTGGGGAAATTTTTCGCGGGCCCCGGGGAGCTGGTGTACCTGCTCACCGTGACCATGGCTACGGGTATCGGCACCGGTATCGGCACCGTGGTCGGGCCTTCCGTTCAGGCCGACGTGGTGGACTGCGACGAGTTCGAGACGGGAGAGCGCAAGGAGGGCTCGTATTTCGCCATCTGGAATTTCGTCCGCAAGGGAGCGGCCGGCGTGGTGGCGATGCTGACGGGCATCCTGCTGCAGTGGGCGGGTTTCGAGCCGAACGTGGAGCAGTCGGAGGGGACGCTGACGACCATCCGGGTGCTTTATACGGTGCTGCCTGCCGTGATGCTCACCACGGGTGCGCTGGTGTTCCTGTTCCGCTTCGACCTGACCGAAGAAGCCCATGCGCGCGTACGGGCTAGGCTTGACGCCCGTGAAGAAGCGGCTGCCGGGTAGGTGCAAGCCCGATATCGGTAATTTCGGCATCGAGTGGGTATGCGGTACGGTCATCCGGCACGCCAAGAGGAACTTGCTTGGTGGCATGGAATAACCGCCGATACCGTACAGCGAGTTCCCATGCGGGGCTTCCCTTTCGGCGCACGGCCACATCATCCTGCCGTACGCCAGGCTGTCCAACGAGCTTAACGCGCCGAAAGGGAAGCCCCGCATGCGAACTCTTTCCCGAAATCCGGCGTTGATTCTTCCACGTTAGCGTCCCGGCGGACCGGGATGGAAACTCCTAGCTGACAAGACCGACTTCGCGAGCGTATTCGGCGATGCGCGGCAGGGCGTTGTCGTAGTCGAATCCCCAGGGCGTGACCACGAATCGCTCGATACCCAGCGCGGCAAACTCCTCGATGATGGCGCGCGGGGGTGCGTCACCGCCGGGCCCGCCCTGGTAGAACGCGAGGACGGTCTCGAAGGGTTCCCGCTCGCGGCCGTACTCGGCCCGATATTCATTGATGCGCCCCATGCAGTCGGCGGCATCCTGCGGCGAGGCGCACACTCCGTACCAGCCGTCCCAACGGGCTGCGCGGCGCAGGGCCGCCTCGGAACGTCCCCCGACCAGGAAGGGCGGCCTGGGCTTCTGCACCGGTTTGGGGTCGAAGGGTGTTTTGGGTACGGAGTAGAACTCGCCCCGGAACTCGGTGTCTCCCGGCTGAAAGAGCTCGTTGATGAGCACGAGCATTTCATCGAGGCGCTTGCCGCGGGTGCGCATTTCGGTTCCGGAAGCGGCGTACTCCTCGGGGTGCCAACCGAGGCCGACGCCGAGGTCGAAGCGCCCGCCGGAGAGCAGGTCAACCCCAAGGATCTGCCGCGCCGCCAGCACCGGCGCGCGCAGCGGCAGCATCACGATGCCGGTGGCCAGGCGGATGCGCGACGTGCGCCCGGCCAGGTGACCGAGCAGCACGAACACGTCCAGCAGTTCCTGGGGACCGTAAGGCTGGGGCTTGGCGGGATAGTCGGTGCCGTAAGGCAGCAGGACGTGCTCCCCCATCCAAAGGGAATCGTAGCCGAGCTCCTCGGCGAGCACTGCCCCCGCCGCCAGTTCGCTCGCTTTCATGGAGATGATGTTCAGGCCGATCTTCATGGCGCGTTTCCCTTCTCGCTTGCCCCGCCAAGCTCGTTCATGAGCAGTGAGGTCCTCGGAGGTGTTGGCTGTGCCGACAGGTAGTCAGTTGAACGTGGACCCTTCCATGGTCTTGTCGGTGACCGAAGGCCCCAGGTTCGGCGGCGACAGGGCGGTACGGCCGCCGTCCACCGGAATGGTCACGCCGGAGACGAAGCCGCCTGCCGCGGAGGCCAGGTAAATCACGGCGCCGGCTATGTCGTCCGGCTCACCGATGCGGCCCATTGGAATGGCTGCAGTGACTGCGCCGAGCACGGCCTCGTCCTCCCACAACAGCCTGGAGGAGAAACTGCGGATCAGGCCGGGCGCCACGCAGTTCACCGTGATGCCGTCGGCAACGAACTCATCGGCCAGGCATCGCGCCATGTGGGCGAGCCCCGCCTTGGCCACGGCATAGGCCATTACGGTGGGGGAGGGCATGTGCCCCGACGCCGAGCCGATCAGCACGATGCGTCCGCCGCCGCGCTGGACCATGCTGTTGCGCACCGCCTGGCACAGGCGAAAGTTGTGGTGCTGGTTGCTGGTGAGAATGCGGTCGAACAGCTCAGGCGGCGTGTCCGCGGATTGTCCCATGTAGGGCAGGATGGCGGCATTGCCCACCAGGATGTCGATGCCGTCCCAGCGCTCCGCGGAAGCGGCTGCGAGGTTGTCGATCTGCTCCAGGCTGTCGATATCGCACGCAATGCCGCAGGCGATCGCCTCGCCGCCGCCGTACCGCTCGTTCAACTCCGCCGCCACGGCATCGCACCCCGCCTGGTCGCGGCTCGAGACCACCACCCGGGCGCCGTGTTCGGCGAGGCGCTCGATCACGCCGCGGCCGATGCCCTTGGTGGCGCCGGTAACCACCGCGATCTTTCCGGAAAGGTCGAATAGTGACATGAGGTTCCTCGTTCCCTGTTGGTGTGCTTTCGGTTATCCCGTCAACCCGATGTCCCTGGCGTAGGCTTCGAGTTGGCCCAGTCCTTCCTGTCCCACCTCGCCGACTTTGGTGTTCGGCCACGGGGTTACCACCACCCGGTGCAGGCCGTCGCGGGCCATCCGGTCAAGATCTTTCCGGGTCAGCGGCCCCTCCAGCGTGATGGCGGAAAACTGAAAAGACTCATCGTGCTCGCGGCCCGCCTTTTTCAGCTCCTCGCGCACGATGTCGTCGATATTGCGCCCGCCGGAGCCGTACCAGCCATCCCCGAGGGTGGCGGCCCGGCGGGCTGCCGCCCGGCTGTTGCCGCCGATATGAATGGGCAGCCGCGGCTGCTGCACGGGCTTCGGCTGAAAGCCGATCCTGGGAAAGTCGAAAAACTCCCCGTGGAATTCGGGCTCGTCCTCCTCGAAAAGCGTGCGCAGGCATTTAATCATCTCGTTGGTGCGCCGGCCCCGTGTTTCCCAGGCATTGTTGGTGAAGCTGTACTCGTCCGGCGTCCAGCCGATTCCCACCGCGATGTCGAGCCGGCCGCCGGACAGCACGTCCAGTGAGGCGATGGTGCGTCCCACGAGGATCGGGTTGCGCAGCACGAGCAGATAGATGCCTATGCCCAGGCGTATGCTGGATGTGGCGCCGGCGATGTGCGCCAGCACGGTCATCGGGTCGAGGAATACGGAGCCCGGCTTGAACACCACGCTGTCCTCGTCGAATGGCTCTCCCGCGGCCCGGGCGATTCGTGCGGCCGGATAGTCTTCCCACCAGTCGGCCCGGGCCGGCAGGCACACGTGCTCCCCCGACCAGACCGACTCGAAGCCGAGCGACTCGGCCAACTGTGCGAATTCAATCACCAGTTCCGGCTTCGGCCACACGATGTTCAGGCCCACCTTGAGCGGTAGCGGCACGGCGTCCCTTCCCATTCAAGCAAATGATCTAAATAGGTTGTACACCAAGGGCATTGGATTCACAATCGGGCTTCGACGGGCGTTTTCGACACGTACGGAGAAGGGCATGGCCGAGACCGCGAGCGATATCCGCAAGATACCGGACCACATCCCGGAAGAGCTGGTTTTCCAATGGGAGGAGACCGATTTCCCGGAATTCGAAACGGATCCCTACGCGGTCTACCGGGCTCTTGCCAGGGACCGGCGGCCCATCTTCTACACGCCCAACGATTACCGCAGCAACAATGGCGCCTGGGTGGTGACCACGGCAGCCTACTGCCGGGAAGTGTTGCAGCGCCCCGACCCGTTCACCACCACCATCCGCTACGCCAGTGACAACGCGCACTGGCCGCGCCGACTGGTTCCGCTGATGCTGGACCCTCCCGAACACACAGGACACCGGCAGCTTATTGCAGCGGTTTTTGGGCCCAAATCCATCGATGCCCGGGAAGACTACATCCGGGGTGTGGCCAATGAACTCATCGATGCCTTTGCCGGGCAGGGCCAGGTGGATTTCATGCATGCGTTCTCGCGCGTGTTTCCGGGCGTCATCTTCATGGGCATCATGGGCCTGCCCATCGAAATGAAGGAACAGTTCCTCTACTGGGAGGAGAAATTCTTCCACGACGGCACCGATGAGGAGAAACAGCAGGTAGGAAAGGAGATCGCGGCCTACCTGAAAGAACTCATCGCGGAAAAGCGCAGGAATCCCGGCGACGACCTGGTGAGCGACCTGATCGATGCGGAGGTCGACGGCGAGAGGATCAGCGACGAGACCATCGAGGATTACTGCTTTCTCATGTACATCGCCGGGCTCGACACGGTGAACGGCGGCCTGGGCCATGTATTCCGATGGCTGGCGGAAAATCCGGTAGAGCAGCAGCGGCTGCGGGAAGAGCCCGGGCGCATCACCCTGGCGCTCGAAGAACTGTTGCGCATTCACACCTGGATCGACATGTCTCGCGTACTCAGCCGCGACTACGACTTCCACGGCGTGAAAATGAAGGCCGGTGACCGAATAATCGTCAAGACGCCGATTGCGAGCTGGGACGAGGCGCGTCACGAGTGCCCATTCGATACCGATCTCGAACGCAAGGTCAATCCGCACATGGCGTTCGGCGGGGGCCCGCACCGGTGCGCGGGGTCGTACCTTGCGCGCCGGGAACTCCGGGTCGCCATGGAGGAGTGGCTGCGGCGCATTCCGCCGTTCCGGGTGACGCCCGGCGAGCAGGTGACGTATTTTACCGACGGGCTGTTGAGCCCGCGGCGGTTGCCGCTTTCGTGGGATGCTTCCAAGGCGGTATAGGCGCTCGGCGCCGGCCGCGCTCGCCCGCAACAGACGAACGACAGTTTTTCTTGTGCCGTGGCATTGGCAATCCCAAGTAGCCGATGGTCTTGGCCGGACATGCAAAAAGTAAGGGGAAAACAGATATGCGGATGGAAGACCTGGTAATCGCGAGTGTCGACGACCACCTCATCGAACCGCCGGACATGTTCAAGCACCACCTCACTGCGGCGGAGCGGGATAGCGCACCGCACGTGGTCGACCTCGGCAACGCCGAGGTGTGGGTCTGGGACGACATCACCGTCAACAGCATCGGCCTGAACTCCGTGGTGGGCAGGCCGCGCCACCAGTGGGGCATGGAACCCACCCGTTTCGACCAGATGCGCCGGGCGTCCTGGGATGTGGATGCGCGCATCGACGACATGAACGTGAACGGGGTGCTCGGCTCCATGTGCTTCGGCACCTTCATCGGCTTTGCCGGCGACCTGTTCGTGCGGCGGGCGCAGAAGGACCCCGCCAATGCGCTGCGCATCGTGCAGGCCTACAACGACTGGCACATCGACGAGTGGTGCGGCGCCCACCCCGGGCGCTTCGTGCCGATGGCGAACCTGCCGCTGTGGGATGTTGACGCCACGGTGGCGGAGATCCGCCGAGTGGTGGACAAGGGCTGCCGGGCGGTCACCTTCCCGGACAACCCGGCCATCAAGGGCCTGCCGAGCATTCACAACGAGGCCTGGGAGCCGTTGTGGGCACTCTGCAACGACGAGGGGGTGATGCTCAACTGCCACATCGGTACGGGCTACGCACCTCCGCATCCCTCGCTGGAATCGCCCATCGAGGCCTGGATTACCGGCATGCCCATTTCGATTGCCAACTCCGCGGCGGACTGGATGACGCTGGAGGCCTTCACCCGTTACCCGAACCTCAAGATGGCCCTGTCGGAAGGCGGCATCGGCTGGGTGCCCTACCTCCTGGAGCGGGCGGATTTCACCCATCGCCACCATCGGGACTGGACCTACAAGGATTACGGCGACAAGAAGCCGAGCGACATCTTTCGCGAACACATCCTCACCTGTTTCATCGAAGACGATTTCGGCCTCGCCAACCGCCACGCGATCGGCCTGGACAACATCGCCCTGGAAGTCGACTACCCGCACTCCGACTGCCTGTGGCCGGACTATCCCGAGGGTATCTGGCGCAGTATCCAGACCGTTCCCGGCGGCGTTCCGGACGATGAGATCGACGCCATCAGCCACGGCAACGTGATGCGGTGGTATCACTACGATCCGTTTACGGTGCTCGGTGGCCGCGACAACTGCACGGTAGGTGCGCTGCGGGCGCGGGCCGAAGGCGTGGACACATCCGCCGTCGCCCTGGGCGGCGCGGCGCCGCTGGCCGCCGGGGAAAGACGGGTGGTGACCTCCGGCGACATCATTCCGCTGTTTCTCGCCAACAGGGGTGACTAGCCGCAACCGACAGGCACGGACGGGCCGGTCGTGTTGACGCTTCATGGCGCGGGGGCCAGCCAGCCCTCCAGGGCGGTCTGGTGGACTTGCCTGATCAAGGAACTGCCGTTCGTCCTCAAGGACACCCCAATTGATGGATTCGGTCCCGAGGGCTCGCTCGCGGCGCTCAATCCCACCGGCCAGGTGCCGACCATCGAGGACGGCGGCTTCGTCCTGTACGAGATGCCGGCGATCCTGTGTTACCTGTGCGACAAGCACGGCTGGGAGGACCTTTATCCACGAGACCTGGAGGTCCGCGCGTACATCAATCAGTACCTGCACTTTCACCACAACCGCACCCGGCACATCACGATGGAACTGATGGCGCCCCACGTGATGGTGACCTTCGTGGACTTCCTGAAGGCACGGGGCAAACAGGCGCTCGCGGAGCGCGCGACCCATCCGGACAAGCTGGCGCGTGGCCAGGCGGCGGTGCGACAGATCCTGAGCTTCATCGAGCTGGGGTACTTTCGCGGCGGCACGGCCTACCTGTGCGCGGAGCGTCCGACCATCGCCGACATCGCCTGTTACGAAGAGGTGGCCCAGTTGACCTGGGCCAACCTGTTCGACTTCGCGGAGTTCCCCAGGGTTCGCGACTGGCTCGATACCATGAGCCGGTTACCACACCACGACACCGCACACCGCTACAACATCGTGCTCGGCGACATCCGCACGCAGCCTAACACCGCAGAGCGTTTTCTGGCCGCCTTGAGTGACGCTGCCGCAGCGCTCGCGGTGGCGGGCGTGGCAGTGCGCTGATCGCGTATTCCGGCGCCGGCGCTCAACGCCCGCCGCGACGTGGCGAGGCGGCGGTCAGGCCCGGGGGTCGAGCGCCACGACCGGAATCTGCCGCTTCGTGCGGGATTGATATTCCTCGTACTGGGGTAGCACCTCCACCATCTGCGTCCAGAGGTCTTCTCGCTCGGCGCCGGTGGTAGTTCGCGCGCGCACGTCATAGTGTTCTTTGGCTACCTGAATGTGGCAATCCGGATTGGCGAGCAGATTCTCATACCAGGCGGGGTGCTGGTCCATGCCGGCTTTCGAACCGACGATGACGAAGGAATCCCCGATTTTCTTGTAGATGAGCGGCAGCGAGCGCTGCTCGCCGGTGTGCCTGCCCGTGGCGGTTAGCAGAAGCGCCGGCACCACCTTGCCATAGGGATTGTGCTCATGCGCGGCAACCGGGTCGTCCTTGTATTGCTGAATGTGCCGCTGGATGTTCTGCCAAAGACTGCGTACTTCCTGCCGGTCCATCTGTTGCTCCCGTTGCGGTTGTTGCCCCAAAAAACTGCTGCTGCAATGCTGTTGCCTACAAAAGGTATCCGAATCGGGGTGGCGCGGCCATAGGCCCCACATCCACCGGACATGGCCTTACCGTCGTAACGGGCTCGCTGCTGTATGGCGGCGTGGACGCTAAGAGCCGATGCCGTCAAACCAGCGGTACGGCCCCGCGGTCATGCTCGGCCACTCCATCGCCGTCTCGAACGCGTGGCGGAAGTGCCGCTCGATGCTTTCGACATCCCATCCCTCGGGGCGGAAGGCGAAACGGTCTTCCATGGGGTGGCGAACCAGCGCCAGGGAATCGCCGCCCAGGAAGATGATCTGCCCGGATACCCAGTCGGAGGCATCGCTGGCCAGGTAGACGGCCAGTGGCGCCACGCTCTCCGGGGG
>CAZWZH010000021.1:0-55996 GCA_964638775.1 uncultured Pseudomonadales bacterium | reverse complement strand
CCCGCAGGCGCCCGCCCTGAAACACCGGCGCGAGCAGGTTGGCGCTCAGGTTCCTGAACCACTGATCCGAGTCGAACCAATCGCCCGAATCGGTGCTCTGCAAACCGATGGAGCCGGACAGCGACAGCGACGGGAGCAACTCGGCTCGGCGCACGCCTACGGTGTAACGCGCCGCTTCCACCCGTTGCAGCGCGGCGCCGACATCGGGCCGCTGCGCCAAGAGATCGGCGGGAATCCCCGCTGGCACCGGCGCCATGACGGTGGCCGGCGACAGCGCGTCGGGGATCATGTCTTCGAGGTCCTCACGGTAGCCGCCCAGCAACACCCACAGCCGCGCTTCGGCATCGGCGAGACGGCCCTCGATGAGGGGCAGTTCGGCCTGGCCGTCGCGTAGGCTGCGCCGCGCCGCATACAGTTCGCGGATGTCCGCCACCCCTTTCTCATAACGTTCCGTCGCCAGCGTTTCCTGTTCCTCGAAGATCCCGATCACCTCCTCGGCGAGCTGCCGTTGCCGGCGCAGGTCGACGATTTCCAGATAGGTACTCACCGTTTCGGCAAGTATGCCGATGCGCGCAGCCTGAAAATCCGCTTCCTGCGCCAGCCGTTCGGCGCCGGCGGCGCGCGCCGCATTGCGGTCACGGCCCCAGAAATCCAGTTCATAAGCGAATTCCGCACCCAGGGTATAGGTGGTCAGATCCAGGCGGTCGGGCAGCACCACGCCGAAGGTCTCGGTAACCTGCGAACCCAACCCCAGTTCGTCGAGTTGGGCGCCGAGCCCGGCATTCGTCGGCGCGTCGAATTCATTGACCCCCAACGATGCCTGCACCATCGGAAACCGCGCGCCTACCGCGATGCGCGCCCTGGCCCTGGCCTGCTCGACCCGCGCCACCGCTTCCGCCAGCTCGAAGTTCGATTCGAGCACCGCATCCACGATCCGGTTCAGCGCCGGGTCTTCAAACGCCCCCCACCACTCGATGGGTTCATGACCGCCGCCTCCCTCGGCACCAGCAAATGCACCCGGCACGTCCGGCGCCGGTTCCGCTTCCGGCAAGGTCGCAGTCGCGGAACACCCCGCCGCCAGCGCCAGCGCCAGCGCGAATACAGGAAACAGCGACCTGAAGACTCGTTCCATGAGATTTGACCAAAAGGCGAGGTTATCAAATGAGCCGGGATCGCGCTTGCCCCGTGGCGCCTTGGACAGGGGCGACGCCGCGATCATCCCAGGCGCATCCGGTCGACCCCCACCAGGCGGTCGAACGCCAGGTAGAGCACCACCACACAAACCAGCAATATGCCACCGAGCGCGGCCGCCAGCCCCCAGTTCAGCGACTGCTGCATGTGATAGGCGATCATGTTGGATATGAGCTGGCCGGTACGCCCGCCGACCAGAGCCGGCGTTATGTAGTAGCCGATGGCGAGAATGAACACCAGGAGCGATCCGGCGCCAACCCCCGGCAGCGTCTGTGGCCAGTAGACGCGCCGGAATGCCTGGAAGAAGGTGCCGCCCAGCGACGTGGCGGCACGCATGTAGTCGGGCGGGATCGTACGCATCACCGAATAGAGCGGCAGCACCATGAAGGGCAGCAGCACGTGGGTCATGGCGACCATGGTCCCGGTCATGTTGTAGATCATGGCCAGGCGGTCCTCGTCGCCGAGCAGCCCCGCCGCGACCAGCAGGTCGTTCACCACACCCTGGGACTGCAGCAGCACGATCCAGGATGTCGTGCGGACCAGAAGCGATGTCCAGAACGGCACGAGCACCAGCAGCAGGAGGAGATTGGCCCGCTTCGGTGGCGCCTGCGCGATCAGATAGGCCACCGGATAGCCCATCACCAGGCAAAGCACGGTGATTGCGAAGCTGACCAGCAGCGTGCGGCCCAGCAGCGGCAGGTAGATGCGCAGTTCCGGCGGCTGGGATACGACGCTGCCGTCCGCGGACTGTGTCAGGTCGAGTGCATTGAGATAGTGCCGCGCCGTGAACCGTTCCCCCGCGCGGCGGATGGCGAGCCAGGTGTCGGTCTCGCCCCAGGCATCGTCGATACCGAGCAGGGTGTCGCGCCAGGGCGTGGCCTCGTCCGGCATTTGGCCGGCGCGCTCCGGCTCGTGGTTGCCCGGCTGCGGCCCGATGCTGCGCAGTTGCCGCGCCGTGCGCGAAAGAACGCCGCGCAGACCGCTCTTGAGCCGGTTGATGCGGGTCGCCACCTGCCCCAGCGTGCGGGTTTCGCGGGCCGTGCGGATTTCCCGGGCCGCCGCCGCGTACACCGCTTCGCCGGGCAGCCCGGCGGCATCCCAGCCACGCAACAGTGCCAGGGTTTCAGGCAGTGCGCCCGCCACCACCGGCGCATGAACGCTGCGCGTCAGCATGGAGCCGAGGGGAACGATAAAGGTCACCCCGATGAAGGCCAGCAGCGGCAGCACCAACAGCCAGGCTTTCAGGCTCCTGACGAATGGGGACGATAACCGGTTCCGTCCCGCTTCCGCGACGACTCCGGGCATCAGCCTTCCTCCCGTTCCTCGTCCGGAACGAGCGCGCGGCAGTCGAGCGGCGTGAATCCGATGCGCACCCTGTCGTCTTCCAGCACGGCCCCGTGGCCGACGGTATTGGCGATCTTGATGACGAAGTCGGAACTTCCACATACCGTGAGCCGGACCCGCAGGTGGTCGCCGAGAAACGCGATGTCGTCGACCTGAGCTTCGAACTCGTTGCTGTAGCGCCCCGGCTCCGGATCCAGCGCAACGCGTTCCGGGCGAATCGCCAGGGTGACCCTGTCCCCGACGCCACGCGGGGCGACCAGGAAAGCCTTGACGATATCGGTGCCGGTATCGGCTTCGCAGATGTCCCGTTCCACCCCGAGCACCCGCCCGAAAAGCAGGTTGTTGTCACCGATGAAGGTGGCCACGAAACCGCGTTCCGGCTCCTCGTAGAGCACCTCCGGTGCCGCCACCTGCTCGATACGTCCGCGATTGAACACGGCGACCCGGTCCGACATTGCCATCGCCTCCTGCTGGTCGTGGGTCACGTAGACCACTGTTACGCCCAAGGTGCGCTGGATGCGCCGGATCTCGTACTGCATCTCCTCCCGCAGGCGCCTGTCCAGTGCGCCCAGGGGTTCGTCCATCAGGACCAGCCGCGGTTCGAAGACCAGCGCCCGTGCGATGGCGACGCGCTGCTGCTGTCCGCCGGAAAGTTCGCCGGGCTTGCGGCCCTCGAAACCTTCCAGGCGAACCAGGCGCAGCGCCCGTCGCACCCGCTCGACGACGCCGGCGCGCCCGATGCGGCGCACCTCGAGCGGGTAGGCAAGATTTTCGCCCACGGAGAGGTGCGGGAACAGGGCATAGTTCTGGAAAACCATGCCGATATTGCGCCGCCGGGGCGGCACTTTGCCGACGCTGTCACCGAAGACGCGGATGACGCCGCCCGTCGGGTCCTCGAATCCCGCCAGCATCATGAGGCAGGTCGTCTTGCCCGAGCCGGAAGGTCCCAGAAGGGTGAGGAACTCGCCTTCCTCAACCCTGAGATTCAGGTCGCGTACAACCAGCTTCCTGCCGTCGTAACTCTTGTTCACGCCCTCGAACTCGACGTGGACCGTCTTCGCACTCATGCCGCCTCCTCCAGGCGCCTCACCGTTCAGGCCGTTGCCGCATCGCGAGCCGCCGGTTCAGACCCGCTGCCCCGCCCGCGCAGCCATTGCACAAGGCTCATCAACAGCAGCGCGAACGCAATCAGAAAGGTAGCCACCGCCAGGATCGCCGGGCTGATCTGTTCGCGCACGCCGGCCCACATCTCCCGCGGTACCGTGCGTTGCTCGACGCCGCCCATGAACAACACCGTCACCACTTCGTCGAACGACGTCGCGAAGGCGAAGAGGGCGCCGGACACGATTCCGGGGAGAACGAGGGGCAGTTGCACGCTGCGGAAGGCGTACCAGGGCCCGGCACCCAGGCTGGCCGCGGCCCGGGTCAGGTCGTGATTGAAACCGGCCAGTGTCGCGGTCACGGTAATGACGACGAAGGGTGTCCCAAGCGCCGCGTGGGCCAGGATCAGTCCCAGGTGGGTCTGCGCGAGACCCACGCTCGAATAGAAGAAGAACATGCCCGCGGCCGCAACGATTACCGGCGTGACCATGGGCGAGATCAGCACGCTCATGACCACGGCGCGGCCGGGCATCGCCGGGCTTGCCAGCCCCAACGCCGCCAGCACGCCGAGCACGGTGGCGAGAACGGTGGCGGAAACGCCAATGACAAGGCTGTTGACGAGAGCCCGCCGCCACTCCCCGTCGCCGGCCACGGCCTCGTACCAGCGTAACGACCAGGCATCCGCGTCAAGCCTGAGCATGCCGTCGGTAAAGGTGAAATACGGTTCCGCATTGAAACTCAGCGGCACGATGACGAGAATCGGCGCGACCAGAAACACGAAGACCGCCGCGCAGAAGGCGACGTGGAGTAGACGGCCCAAGCTGGAACTCTCAATTTACCTGTTCGGGAGGATGGGCCGCATCAATGAGGCCAGGATTCCACCCGGCGCGGAAAGGTAACCGATGTGTCGACGGGCCGCCACCACCGCCGAGCGCTACCCCCGCCCCGAACCAACTCAGCCAGGGCGCGGCCAACGGACAAATCGCTAAGCCCTGCGGACAATCAGCCTGGGCGCGGTGACCCGTTCGTTCCCGTAGAACTGGTCGCAGTAGCGGCGGTACGCCAGAATCTCCCCATCGGCGCGATTGAGCCGAGGGTGCGGCAGGTACCGCTTGCGCCGCCAGATGAGCACGTCCTCCGAGACGTATCCCGCCTCTTTAGCCAGCACGAGCCGATTCATCACATCGACGCGCGCCTTCAGCGGCAGGAAACGGAAGCCGAATACCGCCCGCTTCGGCCGCCGCATGTCGCCCACCCGGCTTGCCAGCGTCAGGTCGATGGAGGTGCCGTCGACGGGGGTGGACAGCACCCACAGGCGCGCCCGGTAACCGATGGAACGCTCCTCGAAATCGACCTGGGAATAGCCCAGCCCGTGGACGTGGGTGACGGTGGTGACATCGAAAACCGTGTTGAGGGGCCCGGCGATGCGTATCCGGGCGTTGAAATCAAAGCAGCTCTTGAGATAGGCACCGTCGATCAGGAGTTTTCCGGTCCGCTGTACGTTTTCGTAGCCATGCACGTAACGGAGGTGGGCCAGGTCCACCGAGTTTTCGGTCGTCTCCTGCGGATGGCCCGGAATCCGGATCGTGCGGAGCCGGATGTCGCTCCAGCCGTCTTCCTCCTGCCGCTTTTCCGGAAGCTGCCATTGCGCCGGACGGCCACCGGTCCCCCACCAGCCGAAGACCATACCTTCGAGTTCCCGGGTCTCATAGACTTTAAGGCGCGCCGAGGCCGGCGGCGGGGCGTAGGGCGTCGCCACGCACTGACCGTCGGCAACGAATTCAAAACCGTGAAACGGACACACGAGACGGCCGTTGCAGACCCGGGCGCCCGCCTCCGGAGCGAGGAAAGCGCCCATGTGGGGGCAGAACGCCTCCGCCATGCAGATCTGGCCGTCGTCGTCGCACCAGAGAACGATCTCTTCGCCCAGCCAGGTCTTGTGGATGATTCTTTTTCTGCGAAGGTCTTCCCGGCTCGCCACAAAATACCAGCCTTCGGGGAAAGGCGGCAGAGCCGATCCTTCTGTCGATTCAAACGGAGTCGCACGCATGTCGCCTGGTCTCCTCCGTGACGTTGCTGCTGCACTGCGCGCACCGATGGCTGCGCAGCCTGACCGCGCAACTGTACCAGAATTGTGATTTTTTCAAAAACAAAAAACCATACCGCTCATTGGCATGTTCGTGCCGTCGGGCAGGCTTTCGTGGAAAAACATGCAACCCTTTAATTTCTAAGGAAAAATATTTTGACACAATAGCGTCAGTCGCGACAGCGAGTTCGCATGCGGGGCTTCCCTTTCGGCGGACGGCCTCTTTTTTGCTGTCCGCAAGGCACTCTGCCGTACGCAAGGTCATTGGACGAGCTTAACGCGCCGAAAGGGAAGCCCCGCATGCGAACTCTTTCCCGAGATTCGGCGTTGTTCTTTCAACGTCCTCGTCCCGGCGCGCCGGGTTGCCGACTCGCACGGAACGAATCCTCAACCCATTAATTTTTTGTCGGTTTTGTTCAAACGTATCGGAATGCACAACAGGTCTTTCGATCCGGCCCCGAGAGTGGGCATTCGGTACGGGCAATCCGCCGTACCGTTCCGTTCGCGCCGGAAACGGAAATCGCCGCCGAGTTGGTGTTAAATGAATTCGTGTCGTTTTCCCGGACGGAAGGACTTGTCGGCACTCATCTATTGCCTCGCCTTCGTCGGCGGCTTCGTGATCATGTCCCTGGAACTGCTGGGCGGGCGGGTGATGGCACCGTGGTTCGGCAGCAGCATCTACGTCTGGGGCAGCATCATCACCGTATTCATGGCGAGCCTTGCCATCGGTTACCTGCTGGGCGGTCGATGGTCGCTCAACAGTCCGTCGCTGAACCGCTTCGGTTCCCTCTTTCTCGGCGGGGCCGTGCTGTTGTATCCGCTGGTCTATTTCAGCGAACCCGCCATGGTATGGATTTTCGAACGCATCGAGGATCCCCGGTACGGGTCGCTGGCCGCCTCGTGCCTGCTGTTCGTGCTGCCGACCGTGATGCTGGGCATGATTTCCCCCTATTCCGTGCGCCTGCTGGTAAAGAACACCCAGGAATCGGGCAACATCGCCGGGCGTTTGTATTTCGTTTCGACCTTCGGCAGCACCCTCGGGACCCTGGGGACGAGCTTCTATTTCGTGCTGTGGTTCGAGATCGACACCATTCTCAACCTGCTGACCGCTTCCCTGGCGCTTGTGGGCATAGTCGCCATCGCCTTCGGAGCCCGCAGGCAATGACGGGGCGTTCGCGTCGCCTCGCCGGCATTCTGGTTTGCCTGATTACCGCCACTTTCGTCCTGGCGGTCGATGCCCGGGTCATCCACAAGGAACGCTCGCTGTACCAGACCATTCTGGTCGAAAAGCTGGGCTCCACGGTCTGCCTGAAGTTCAGCGCGCGCAGGAACCAGCGCAACCAGTCGTGCATCGACCAGCACCGGAGCCGGGAAATGGTTTTCGCCTACACCCGGATGATGATGGCATCGCTGCTGCTGAACCCGTTTCCGGAACGGATTCTGGTCGTGGGCCTGGGCGGGGGGACGCTGCCCACCGCACTGGTACAGGTCTACGGCGACGCCGTGGTCGACGCCGTTGAAATCGACCCTGCGGTGGTAGCGGTTGCACAACGGTTCTTCGGGTTCGTCTCCGGCGAGCGCCTGCGCGTACATGTGGGGGACGCCCGCGCATTCGTCAAGCGCGCTGTCGGCAACGGTGAATCCTACGACCTGATCATGCTGGACGCGTTCAACAGCGACTATATCCCGGAACACCTGATGACCCGGGAATTCCTGCTCGAAACCCGGTCGCTCCTCACCGAGAACGGCGCGCTCGCCGCAAACACGTTCGCCTCCAGCCGCCTCTACGATCACGAATCCGCAACCTACGCCGACGTGTTCGGCCCATTTTTCAACTTGCGCCTGCCCGAAAGTTCGAACCGGGTCATCCTGGCTGCGAGACCACCCCTGCCGGGTCTGCTGCAACTGCAGCGGCGCGCTGCGGAATTGGACGAGCGGCTACGCCCTTACGGTGTCGATATCCGGAGCTACCCGAAACGCCTGTTGAGCAAGATTGACTGGGACACCGCCGCCAGGGTGCTGACGGATCAGTACTCCCCCGCAAATCTGCTGCGGGAGCCATAGGAGCTGTCACCTCGCGGGCCGGCGCGGAACGAGGACGTGGAAGGAACAACGCCGAATCTCGGGAAAGAGTTCGTATGCGGCGCTTCCATTTCGGCGCGTTAAGCTCGTCCGAAGGCCTCGCGTGCGGCTGGATGGCGGGGCCGTGCGCCGAAATGGAAGCGCCGCATGCGAACTCGTTGTTCAGATTGACGATACCAATTAAAAAAAATATCTAAAATCAAAGGCTTGCAATTTTTTTCACGAAAGGCTTTCAGACAAGTCCGCCCGCAGCCGATCGTGTTTGCTGCGGCTGATCATTCGGAATCCAGCGAGTCGAGACTGAGCGAGGCGGAATTCATGCAGAATCGCAGCCCGGTCGGGTCGGGGCCGTCGGGGAAGACGTGCCCGAGGTGCGCCTCGCAAGCCGCGCACAGGACTTCCGTGCGGCGCATGAAGTGGCTGTTGTCTTCCCGGGTGATGACCGCATCCGGGGATATCGGCGCGTAGAAGCTGGGCCAGCCCGACCTGGAATCGTATTTCGTATTGGAATCGAACAGCGAAGCGTCGCAGCACTTGCACCGGTAAATGCCTGGCGTCTTGGTATCCCAGTACACGCCGCTGAACGCCGGCTCAGTGCCGGCCCGGCGCGTGATTTGAAACTCCTGCGGCGACAGTTGCGCCTGCCATTGTTCATCGGTCTTTGTTACCTTGGCCATGTCGGTTGTCCCGTTGTTGCAGCGCAAGCGCGGCGCCGCAGTATTCGCCGGCCGCGATTATCGCATCCCGGGATTGTCACATGAAGGAATCGACAATGAACCCGACCCCTCCCCCGGATTCACGTATTGTGCCCATTGACGGGGCCGTGCCGGGCCCGGCATCGCCCATCAGGAAGTCCAGCAAGCTGGACAACGTCTGCTACGACATCCGCGGCCCCGTTCTCGAGGAAGCGCATCGCCTCGAGGAAGAGGGCCATCGGGTCATGAAGCTCAACATCGGCAATCCGGCGCCGTTCGGGTTCGATGCCCCCGAGGAAATCCTCGTCGATGTCATTCGCAACCTGCCCGATTCCCAGGGGTACTGCGATGCGAAGGGAATCTTCCCGGCCCGCAAGGCGGTCATGCAGTACGCGCAGCAACTCGGCATCGGCGGCGTCGAGATCGACGATGTCTTCATCGGCAACGGCGTGTCCGAACTGGTGATGCTGGCGTTGCAGGGGCTGCTCGAGAACGGCGACGAGGTGCTACTGCCGGCGCCGGACTTCCCGCTCTGGAGCGCCGCCGTCAACCTTTGCGGCGCCCGCCCGGTGCACTACCTGTGCGACGAAGAGGCCGATTGGGCCCCGGACATGGAAGACCTGGCCGGGAAGGTGACGCCGCGCACCCGGGCACTGGTGGTCATCAATCCGAACAACCCCACCGGCGCGGTCTACGAGCGGGAGGTTCTCGATCGCCTGGCCGCACTCGCCCGCCGGCACGGCCTGGTGGTGTTCGCCGACGAGATCTACGACAAGATCGTCTATGGCGATGCCCGGTACATCCCGTTCGCCACCCTCGGCGACGATCTGCTCGTCGTCACCTTCAGCGGCCTTTCCAAGTCCTATCGCGCCGCCGGGTTCCGCACCGGCTGGATGATCGTCAGCGGCGCCAAGGAGCGTGCCGAAGACTACATCGAGGGGTTGAACATCCTGGCATCCCTGCGACTGTGCTCGAACGTTCCCACCCAGCATGCCGTGCAGACCGCCCTTGGCGGCTACCAGTCCATCGGGGACCTGGTCCGGCCCGGCGGCCGCCTCCGGGAACAGCGCGACCTGGCCTGGCAACTCCTGACCGACATCGAAGGCGTAACCTGCGTCAAGCCCAGGGGTGCCCTTTACCTGTTCGCCAAGCTCGATACCGAACATTTCAACATCGTTGATGACGAACGGTTCGTTCTCGACCTGCTGCGCCGCGAACGGATCCTTGTGGTACAGGGTTCGGCCTTCAACTGGCCGCGGCCCGATCACTTCCGGATCGTCTTCCTCCCCCATCCGGAAGACCTCCGGGACGCCATCGGCCGGTTGCGGCGTTTTCTTCAGCAGTACCGCCAGCCATAAGCCCCGAACCCTGTGGTTTGCGGGCTATTCGGCGCACTCCAGGCCTTGCAGCCAACGGTAGTACGCCGGTGAAAGGTATGGGCGGCCGGCAAGCAGGTGCTTCAGGTAGTATCGGGGCGGCCTGAATCCATCCCGGCGCACGGCGCGGTTGGCGAAGTAGGTCCAGGCCGGAATGCGTTCGCCTTCGCTGAGTACCTCCACGGCATCTCGGCCGTAGTTGACCGGCGCGCTCTCGAACGGGTCCATCTTCAGAATTTCATCCGCCGACCGCAGCCGGTAGAGCAGTCCCTCCACGCACTCCCCCGGGGCGTGGACCACATTGGCGTGGGCCGCGTGCGGGTGTTTGCGGGATACCTTGTCGAACACCAGGCGCAGACCCTCCAGCCGGCCTGGCCGGATCTCGTCGAACTCGAGACCCCGGTCGCTGACGCGGCCGGGATTCATGTTGCTGCCGTAGGCGAAGTAGTGCTCGATCACCATGGGAGCCGCGGGCTTCAGGCGCCCTTGCGTATGCGGTACTCCAGCCGATTTCCGGCCTGTGCCTTGCTGAGCAGTTCGTGGCCCATGAATCGGCAGAAATCGCGGAAGTCGCGGTCGGTGGCCGGGTCGGTCGCCACCACGAACAGAACCTCGCCCCGCCGCATCTCCCGCACCTTGTTGCGTACGATCATCAGCGGTTCCGGGCAGACCAGCCCGACCGCATCGATTTGGCAATCGTAATGGTCTGTTTCGGTGCTCAATGGTCAATCGGGGGCGGCTTGTTACGACTTGGCGGATACTAACTCAAACCACTGGGCGGCGTTCGTTGCGGGTCCGACGCGCCTTGACTTGCAGATCGGGCGATTCCACACTCGAACCGTTGGAACGCCAAGTTTTCCAACGGCTGCAACACATGAGAACGGCGCGCGCTAAATCGATTACGGAACGTGCCCTGCTGTGGGCTTGCATCGGGCTGTCAGGCGCTTGGGGCGCCACCGCCAACGCCGCAGACGAGGCGCCCGCTCCCGTTGTCCCGATCGAGGAAGCCCTCGAGGAGGAATCCGGGCCGCTGGACTCCGTCGCGTTCAGCATCGAACAGGCGGAATACGAAGGCACGGAAGAGTTTCTGGAACGCTATATTCGCGCCATCGAGGCCGCCCACTACCGCTACCATCCCGACCTGGTCGAACCGCTCACCCTGCTCGGCGACGCCCAATTCGGGCAGCAGCGCATCGACCGCGCCCTGGAGACATTCAGCCGGGCGCTGCACATCCGCCGGGTCAACGACGGGCTGTTCGCGCCCGACCAGGTGGCGGTCGTTTACAAGCAGGCTGACGTGCTGAAGGCGATCGGCAACCTGGAGGAGGCCGGCAACCGGGAGGAATACGCCTACAGCGTGCTGCTGAAATCCTACGGGCCCCTGAGCGAAGAGATCCTGCCTGGCACCTATCGCCTCGCCGACTGGTATCGGGACAGCTTCAACATCTTTGCTGCACGGGCAATGTATGAACGTGCCCTGCATGTTTACGAGGCCAACGACAAGCAGAGCAGCCTGTCTGCCCTGCCCGCGCTGAAGGGCCTCGTTTTCACCTACCGGCAGGAACGCTTTCCGCCCTACTACGTGAGCGAAAACCAGTCGAGTTCCTTCGGCGCCGCGCCAATGCCGTTATCGGCCCGGGGCACCGTTTTCACCGGGCAGATCACGATAAACAACTTTCCCGCCGCAGAGCGCGCATTGCAGCACATCGTGCGAATCCGCCGGGACAATCCCGATTCCTCGCCGCTCGAGGTGTTCGAGGCGATTCTCGACCTGGCCGACTGGCACCTGATGTGGGAGCACTTCAAGAAGGCGCATACCCTGTATGAATTCGTCTACGAGCAACTGGACGAACTCGACTCGGTCGATGCGGGCGCGTACTTCGCGGAGCCGAGGCTGCTGCACATGCCCCTGCCCGCCGACCCGAAGCCGCCGCGCACCGGCGTCGAGGGATCGGCGACGGAACGCGACCGGATCCCGGGGTTCATCGAGGCGTCGTTCCGCGTATCGACCAACGGCAGTGCGCAAAACATCGAGATCGTCGCCGCCGACCCGGAGGGCCTGATGGACTTCCGCACGCGCCGCAGCCTGCGCAGTTCCCGCTACCGGCCGGCCATGGCGAACGGCAAGGCCATCCCCTTTGAGAGCCAGACCTGGCGCCACGAGTTCCAATACGTGCCTCGCGACCAATCGGAGCAAGACGATGCCTAGCAGCCCGTGGCAAGCTATGGCCGTGGCAGGAGGCAGCAGTCGCGTCCGGCGAACAGCGTGGCTCCATGGCGCGCGCGCCGGAGCGCTCATGCTGGCGGCCCTGATGTGGGCCTGCGCACCGATAACACCGCTTTATCCACAGCCATCGAGTGTGCCACCACCCTCCGGTCCGTCGGGGCCGTCCGGACCATCGGGGCCGTCCGGACCATCAGGACCATCGGGGCCGTCAGGGCCGTCGGGAGGGGCGCCAGGCCCCTCCGGCGGCATGCCCGGCCCTTCCGGCGGCATGCCCAGCCCCTCAGGCGGCATGCCTGGTCCGACAGGCGGAATACCCGGATCACCTGGCGGTCCATCCTCGCCTTCGGGCGGATCGTCCGGCCCTGCCGGGGGATCGCCCGGTATGCCCGGCAACGGCGACCCGTCCGGCGGTTCGTCCCGCGGCATGCCGGTTCCGTCCGGCGGACTGCCCGGCAATCTGCCGGGGATTCCCGACGGCATGCCCGCTCCCCCGGGGGTTCCCTCCGGAAACATGCCCGGCGGACCGGCCGATTCCGGTACCGGACCACCGGGTTCGGAGGGCGCAGGAGACATGCCCCCGGGATCCGGTGGGGATACCCACGGAACGCCCGGCGGCTCCGGATCGCTGCCTTCCGGTACCGGCGGCGGTGGGCCGGAATCCGCTATGCCCGGTGGTCAGCCCGGGTCCGCTGGAGGCGGCTCCGACGACGGTGCCGGCGGCACACTGCCGCAGGGCGCCCCCGGCGGCTGGGAGACCAGCAACGAACTCCCCCCGCCCGTCACGCCTCGGCCGACACCCCCCATGCCCGGCGATGGAGCCGGTTCCGGGGGTGACCGGGAACTCGAAGAAGCGCTAGGCACCTTCGACGGCGCAATCCTCACGGAACGGGAGGTGCTTGAGCAACGCTCGAACGAATCGCCATCCGGGAGCGGCGGCGGCAGCACCCCCGGCGCTCCCCCGACCGCCGGCAGCCGGACGGCCGGCGGCGCTTCCGGCAGCGGGCAATCCAGCGCCCCGCAAGGCGGCGGCGCCATGCCCGTCCCACCGTCCCGGCCGCCGCCGCCCATGCCCAGGGGCCAGGCGCCCGACGACATACCCGACGCCAGGGACGACGACATCATCGCCCGCCAGTTGCGCGAAGCCGCCATGGCGGAAACGGACCCGGAGTTGCGCGAAGCGCTCTGGGAAGAATATCGCCGGTACAAGGGGTCTTGAGCATGAATCCGGAATCCCCCAGTCTGTTCTCCAGTGGTTTCCCCAATTCCAGCGTTGGGCCCAGATTCCTGCTGTGCATCGCGCTCCCCCTGCTCGCGTTAAGCGGTTGCGTAAGCCAGACGGTGCGCACCGTCGACATGACCCCGCCCAAGCAGTTCCACGGCCTTCAGACCGAAGACCAGCTTCTCGATGTGGGCCTGGCCGTGCTCGACCCGAACATTCCCGAGACCTTCGACGAACAGATCGAGGAACTCGTGCATCCAGACCTGCGCCGCGCGGAAGCGCAGTTCATCCCCTATTTCGCCAAGAACCTGCTGCAGAGCACCGGCAACTGGGGAGCGGTACGAGTGGTACCCAGGCCAACCCATGCGGTGGACGTAACGGTTACCGGCAGGATCGTGGAGTCGGACGGCGAACGGCTGACGCTCGAGATGACCGTCATCGATGCGCGCGGGGTCGAATGGTTTACCGAGACCTATCAGGCGCTTGCCAGCAAGTACGCCTATTCCGAGACGATTCCGCCGGACATCGACCCGTTCCAGGCGAACTACAAGAGCCTGGCCGACGACATGCTCGCCTATCGCGAGTCCCTCGACGAGCAGACCATTCGCGAGATCCGCGCCACGGCGGAAATGAAGTTCGCCCGCGAGTTTGCGCCCGACGCCTTCGCCACACACGTACGCGACCTGCCCAACGGCGATTTCGAGCTCGTGCGGCTGCCCTCGCCGGAAGACCCGATGCTTGAGCGAGTGCGCCGCGTGCGCGAGCGCGAGTACCTGTTCATCGACACTCTTGATGAGTACTACGCGGACTTTCACCGCAACATGTACCGGCCTTATCACCAGTGGCGCGCCGCCACGTACGACGAAGCCATCGCGTTGCGGGAACTCGAGGCCCAGGCACGGGGCAAGACCTGGGCGGGCGCCGGCGCCATCATCGGCGGCATCGGGGCGATCTACGAGAGCGACAATGCCTTCGTGGACGCAGCCGGGCTGGTTTCCATCGCCGCGGGCGCAGCGCTCATCAAGAGTGCGGTGGCAAAGCGGAACGAGGCCGCCATGCAAGCCGAAGTACTGCAGGAAATCGGGGTGGCCGCAGAGCAGGAGATCATGCCCCACACCATCGAACTGGAGAACCAGACGGTGCACCTGCAGGGCACGGTGGAACAGCAGTACCGGGAACTCCGCCGCATCCTGCGCAGGGTGTACTTCGAAGATCTTGGCCTTGAGGTCGAAGACGCCCCGCCGGCGGAGGCGCCCGAATCGGTCTAGTGTCCGACAGAACGGAACCGATCCGACCCAGGGCCGTCCCGCTGAGCCATGCCGGAACGGTCCGGAAGAGCCGCCGGATCGACCCGCGCAGAATGTTCGTCTATCTGTTCCTCGCCGGGGCGGGCCTACTCGTATTCGCCCTGTTCGTGCTGGCGCCCCGGTTCGTGGAGCCGGTTCTGACCGGCGACGGCGCGGTGGATACCCCGGTCCCCGGTTCGGCACCGGCCCGGGAAACCAGACCGTCCTCCGCCGCCAGGCCGGCCGAACCCCCACCCTTCGAAGCCCTGCGGCGCGAGCAGGCCCGCACCGAGGCCCAGGACGAACTGGCCCGCTTCGTGGAACGGGAGATCGAGCTGCGCGAGGCCATGCAGGTGGAAACCTGGGCCGCCGAGGCGTACGAGGCCGCCAAGAACCTGGCGCATGCGGGCGATGAATCTTTTGTCGACGAGCGCTACACCGCCGCCATCGACAACTATCGCCGTGCCGCGGATGCCCTGGAAGCGCTGATCGCGGAAGGGCACGGCCGGTTCGAGACCGCGCTGGCCAATGCACTGAAGGAGATCGATGCCCGGGAGCTCGAGGCGGCCGACGGCTGGCTGGCGGATGCGCGCCTGGTAAAGCCCGCACACCCGGATCTCCTGCGTGCCGAGGCGCGAGCAGGGAGCCTGCCGGAGGTCGTCAGGTTGTTCCGCGACGCGCACAACCGGGAACTGTCCGGC
This sequence comes from uncultured Pseudomonadales bacterium, assembly GCA_964638775.1. Taxonomy (GTDB): domain Bacteria; phylum Pseudomonadota; class Gammaproteobacteria; order Pseudomonadales; family Azotimanducaceae; genus Azophilus. The sequence goes on along the minus strand of CAZWZH010000021.1, from coordinate 40,688 downwards.
GAGTGGGATGACGCGCTGGCTACCTATGCGCGCATACGCAGCCTCGATCCGGCGACCCCGGGGCTCGACCAGGCCATGAGCAGAGCCCGGCAGCAGCGCACCGCGCAGCGTCTGCAGTCGTTGCTGTCCGCCGGGTTCGCGCAGTTGGCTGGAGGGGAGTTGCACCAGGCCGAGTCGTCTTTCCGCAAAGCGCTGTCCATTGACCCCGACAACGGCGCTGCGCTGGGCGGACTGCAACAGATCGCCGAACAGGGACTGGTCAGGCGCGTCGAAAACCTGCGGCGGCAGGCCGGGAAAGCGGAATCCGATGAAGACTGGCCAGCGGCGGCACAAGCCTACGAGGCCATACTCGCACTGGACGGCAACATCCAGTTCGCGCGCGGCGGCATCGCCCGCGCTCGGCTGCAACTGGAAACGCTCGCTGCCCTGCGAGACATCGCCGCCCGGGCCGAGGCGCTCTCGTCGGACCGGCTCTACGCCGCGGCCCTCGATACCCTCGGCCGTGCCCGGGAACTCGACCCGCGCGGCCCCGGTCTTGCGCGGCAAATCAATGAGGTGGATGCATTGCTGAAGCTCTACGCCAATCCGGTGCCCGTGATATTGAAGTCCGACAACGCCACAGAAGTGCTGCTCTCGAACGTGGGCCCGCTCGGCAAGTTCACCGAGTTGCGCCTCAACCTGCGCCCCGGCGCCTATACCCTGATCGGCAGCCGCGACGGTTGCCGGGATGTCCGCGCCACCATCACCGTCCGCACCGGGATGACGCCCGTGGACATCCGCTGCCGGGAGGTGCTGGCGCGCTGACCCATGCAGAACGACGGCCCAGTCATCCAACCGGTTCGATACCGGCCGACCATTGCCGGGCCCGGGAAGCGGCGCCGTGTTACGCCGGTTCAGGGTGTGTTGGTGGCATTGGGCGCGCTGGCCGCCGCCGTTCTCGTATTCCTCTTCACCGCGCGTGCGGTGGAATTCCAGTTCACCCCGTCCGCAAGCCGGGTCGTAGTTTCCGGCGGCCCCTCCCTTGCGTTCGGAGAGATCCATCTGCTGCTGCAACGCCCCTATACGATGATCGCGGAATCGGAAGGCTACTACCCCCTGGAAATGCCGCTGGAGGTGGGCCCGGAACGCAACCAGTCGTTCGCGTTCGAGTTCGTGCCCCTGCCCGGGCTGGTCACCGTGGAGACCGAGCCGGAGGGCGCCAGTCTGACCGTGGACGGCAGGCCCCTGGGACAGACGCCGCTCAACGACATCTCCATCGAAGCCGGCGCCCGCCGGTTCCGGTTCACGCACCCCCGTTATCAGCCGCTCGATCTGGCCGTCGCGGTCGAAGGGCGGAATCGCCCCCAGAACGTCGATGCCACACTGCTGCCGAACTGGGGCGAGATCGCCTTTTCGACCGAACCGCCCGGCGCCCGCATCTTCGTGGACGATAACGACACCGGAACGCTCACCAACGGTGTCGTACAGATTCTCGATGGCGAGCACGACATCAGGCTGACCCTGCCCGGCCACCGCAGTCACCGCCAGCGCATACTGGTGACGGCAACCGAAGAGCGCACGCTGCCGACGGTCAGGCTGCAACGCGCCGACGGCACGCTCATCGTGCGCACCCGGCCGGGCCGGGCGGGCGTGACCGTGGACGGCCGCTTCCAGGGCGAGACGCCGGTCAGCATCGCCCTGCAGTCCGGCCGCAACTACGAGGTTCAGGCGTTCAAGGGCGGGTTCGCGCCACGCAGTGCCCGCGTGCGCCTGAATTCCGGCGAGGAGCGCATTCTCAATCTGAACCTGGAGGAACTGACCGGCCTGCTGGTCGTCCAGGCCGACCCGCCACAAGCCCGGCTTTTCATCGACGGGAGCCCCGCCGGCACGGCGAATCGGACACTGGAACTGCCCGCACGGCCCCACCGGCTGGAGATCCGGCTGGACGGCTACGCCGGATACAGCCGCGAGATACAGCCGCGCAGCGGACTGACCCAGGAACTCAAGGTCAAGCTGCTCACCCTGGAGGAAGCGCGCCTGGCCGCCCTGAAACCGGAGATCGTCACCGCCCAGGGCCAGCGCCTGAAGCTGTTCGAGCCCGGCCCGATCACCATGGGCGCATCGCGCCGGGAGCCCGGGCGACGGGCCAATGAGGCATTGCGCGAAGTGGCGCTGTCACGGCTCTTCTACCTCGGCGTCCACGAAGTGACCAACGCCCAGTTCGCGGTGTTCGCCAGCGGCCACGACAGCGGTTCCTACGAGGACCAGCGGCTCGACAAGGAGAACCAGCCCGTGGTGGAGGTGAGTTGGCACGACGCCGCGCTGTACTGCAACTGGCTCTCCGAACAGGACAACCTGCTGCCGTTCTACGCCGCGGAATTCGGCAAGGTGATCGGATTCAACCCCCAATCGACAGGTTACCGGCTGCCCGCGGAAGCTGAATGGGCCTGGGCCGCCCGCCACCGGCCCGGCAAGAGCGAACTGCTTCGTTTCCCCTGGGGCCCCGCACTGCCGCCGCCGGCACGGCACGGCAACTACGCCGACCGGGCCGCCTCGCACCTGGTCGGCCGCATCGTTTTCGGCTACAACGACAACTACGCCGTGGCGGCGCCGGTGGGTATCTTTCCCGCCAATGCCAAGGGCCTTTACGACCTGGGCGGCAACGTGGCCGAATGGACCCACGACTTCTACAAGCACCCGCCCGATGCGCAAACCGGGCCGCTCGGACCCGCGGAAGGGGAGTATCATGTGATTCGCGGGTCCAGTTGGATGCACGGCACCACCACCGACCTCAGGCTGTCGTTCCGCGATTACGGCATCGACGGCAGGCGCGATGTCGGGTTCAGGATCGCCCGGTTCGCCGAATAGCGGCGAATCGAACATTCATTCAGCCGTGACCCTTCATGAACGAAGGTAGCGAGGTTGGCAAGAGTCGTGAAAACGCGGAGTGGCGCGGACCAGGGTCGAAAAAGATGATGCGATTTCGACAGAACGGCAGAACGGGAAACGCCCGCCGGCGGTCGATCGCCTGGCTTTCCCTGGCGGGGCTGATCTTCCTGTCCGCCGGCATCCAAGGCGCCCAGGACGAAACCGAAGCCGAAACCGGGCAGCAAGGCGAGGTGGGCGAAGCGGCGGACGGCGCCCCGGGCGACGGCGAAACGGCGTCGACGGAGGTGTTCCAGCCCACCGAAGAGATCTCGGAAGACTACGCGGCCCCCTTTCCCGTGGACATCTGAGACGAGGCCCATGCGACGGCAGATCCCCACAGAATTCATCTACCAGGCCAGTGCCCTGGTGATCGCGCTCATCGTCGTGCACCTGGTCTACATCACGGCCATCCGCCCGAACGCCCAGGCCATACTCGATGCCCGGGCCGCCCAGGAAGCCGCCGGCGAACTGGTGGAGCAGGAACAGTCGGTCTACGTGATGCTCAAGGATTTCGAGCAGGAGGCGTGCTTCGTGCTCATGTTCTGGGCGATCGCGATCATCGGTTACAAGGCCCGGAGCGCCCTCAGGGAACGCAACCTCCTCGACCAGGACATGGTGATCGTGACGGAGGGCGTGAGCATTCTTCCCGAAGACACCCGGGAGTACGGCCGCCCCATCCAGGCCCTGCCGGAACGGGTGCAGTCGTTCCTGCTGCCCCGGGCGCTCATGTCGGCGCTGCAGCGTTTCGCCTCCACCCGCAACGTCCAGGACAGCGCCGAGGCCGTGCGCCAGGCCTGCGATGCCGAATCCGACCGGCTCGACAGCGAGCTGGCCATGGTGCGCTACATCGCCTGGGCCATACCGAGCATCGGCTTCATCGGCACCGTGCGCGGCATCAGCCAGGCGCTCGGCCAGGCCTACAAGGCGGTGGAGGGCGACATCAGCGGCGTCACCGCCAACCTGGGCGTGGCCTTCAACTCGACGTTCATCGCGCTGGTGATCAGCATCGTGGTGATGTTCCTGATGCATCAGTTGCAGCTCGTCCAGGAACGCCTGGTGCGCGACGTAGGGGAATACTGCGACCGGCGGCTGCTGCGGCACCTGCGGATACGCGACTCGTGATCCTGCTTGAGCTGAACGACGCGGAACTCGGCCTCTACAAGGACGGCCGGCCGATCTATCGCCAGCCCGCCATCGCCCACGTCGGCGCGGAACAGAGCCTCTTCGGCCTGGAGGCGCTGCGCATCGCGCGCCTGCACCCCCAGCAGACCAATCAGCAATACCTCGCGCGCCTGAACGCCGACCCCCTGCCGGTGCCGGGGAAACAGGCAGCCAACCACGCGGACCTCGTCTATCTGCATCTCCTGGAACTCAAGGCCCACCTCGGTGGTTCAACGGGCACAACCGCTGCCGCGCCGCGTTCGACTCAGGCGAACGCAACACCCCGCAAGCGGGGCATCCGCCTGCCGTGGACGGGCGCCCGAAAGGAAAGCGCCCCGGCCGCGCGCCGCGACGGGCCGCACCAAGCGGCACGGGCGGGCAATCCGGCGCGGGCCGCGACATCCGGCAATTTGCCCAACGGCGGCTCAAGTCTCATCGCCGCCGTACCGGGCTCCCTGACCACCGACCAGTTGGGGGTGCTGCTCGGCATCGCCCAGGAAGCGGGCCTTGGCATCGAGGGATTCGTCGACAGCGCGGTACTCATGGCGAGCGCCGGCCCCGTACCCGGCCGCTGCTGGCTCCTTGACCTGCACCTGACGCGCGCCTGCCTGACGGAACTGCACGCCGGCGAAGAGGTCGTCCGGGCGGGTGTGGAGGAGATTCGGGGCTGCGGGCTGATCTCATGCCTGGACGGCTGGGCGAACCTTTTGGCCGACCGGTTCGTGCAGGATACCCGTTTCGACCCCCTGCACGCGGCGGACACCGAGCAACAGCTCTTCGACCAGCTCTACGACTGGGCGCAATCCGGCGGGGACGGCGGCGAGGGCGACTTGGCGGTGGAAATCAGGCACGGGGGCCATGAGCGGCGCGTGCAGGTGCCGGCCAATGCGCTGCGCAGGAAACTGACCCAGCGTTTCTCCCAACTGGCGCAGAAACTCCCCGAAGGCGCTCAACTGCTGGTGGCGCCGCGCAGCGCAGCGTTGCCCGGGCTCCTGTCGGGCCTGGCCGAACTGGGCCTGGAAGCGGGAAGCCTGCCCGCCGATGCCCTGGACCGGGCATTCGAGCGGCATTGCGACCGCATCGCAGCGGGGCAGTTGTCCCTTGTCACCCGGCTGCCTGGCGGCGGGGTCGCGCGAGAACCGCGGACAGACGCCCGGTCCCGGGCGACACACGTGCTCTGCGACAACCGCGCATGGCCCCTCGATGCCAACCCATTCGGGCTGCCGGCCACGGGCCGGGCGGGGGATTCCCTGGAACGGGACGGACACCGCCTGCAATTGATCACAGTGGAGCCCCGGGCAGGAAGTTGAGTATAATCAGGAAAATAATTTTATATTTATCAAAAAGTTATTGTATTAACTTAACAATTTAAATATGCGGTCAAAGCGACGGCTGAGCGTATTCTCACTTTCCTTCCTGGACGTCATGTCCTGCGGATTCGGCGCCGTCGTGCTCATCTTCCTGATCATCAATCACGAGACGGAAGAGAAGGCCACGGTGGTCAACAAGGACCTGCTCGCCGAGATCCGCCTGCTCGACTACCAGGTGCGCAACGGCGAGGACGACCTGTTCGCGTTGAAGGAACGCCTGGAGGCCATCCGTCGGGGCCTCGATGACTCCGACCGGAAACTGGCGAGCACCGAAGCCGACCTCGAGGAGACCCGCAACGAATTCGGCGACCTGAGCGAGCGTTCCCGGGCGGAGGAGGAAAGCCTGAACAGGCTCAAGACCGACGTGCAGGCCCGGGAAGAGGAACTCGAGCGCCTGCGCGCCATCGATGAAGCCAACGAAGGCGCCCGCGTGCGCGGTTTCGCCGGTGAGGGCGACCGGCAGTACCTCACCGGGCTCAAGGTCGGCGGCGCCAACATCCTGATCGCCGTGGACACCTCCGCCAGCATGCTCGACGAAACCATCGTCAATGTGCTGCGACGGCGCAACATGCCGGAAGAGCGGCGGCGCATGGCGCCCAAATGGCAGCGCGCCGTGAGCACCGTGGAGTGGCTGAGCGCCCAGTTGCCGCTGGACTCCGACTTTCAGATCTTCACCTTCAACACGGCAACGGCTTCGCTTGTCGACGGCAGCAACGACCAGTGGGTGCCGCTCGGCGACGGGCGCGATCTCGAAGCTGCCATCGGCCGCCTGAAGGGCGTGATTCCCACCGAGGGCACAAGCCTCATCAGCCTGGTCACCAAACTGCGCAACCTCGATCCCCTGCCGGACAACGTCTACCTGATCGTGGACTCGCTGCCCACCCAGGGCATGCGCTCTCCCCGTCGCTCGACGATCTCGGGCTCGGACCGCCTGGGCCTGTTCCGGGACGCCCTGCGCGAGTTGCCCAACCAGGTGCCCATCAACGTGATCATGTTCCCCATGGAGGGCGATCCGCTCGCGGCCGCCGCGTTCTGGAACCTGGCGCGCACCTCGGGAGGCGCTTTCATGGCGCCGTCACGGGACTGGCCCTGATGGGCAAGAGGAGCCGCCGCGATGTGGAGGAGTTCAGCGTCTCCTTCCTGGACGTCATCTGCTGCGGGTTCGGCGCCATCATCCTGCTGCTGATGATCACCAAGACGGTGGAGCCCGTGCTGCTTGAGAAGACGGCGGTCAATCTCGAAGGCCAGGTGGCTTCCCGGGAACAGGCGCTCTTCGAGATCAAGGGGCAGATCAACGAACTGCGCCGCCAGCTCGACGACGCCTCCGGCCAGCTCGATGACAACCTGCTCGAACTCGCCCGCCTGCAACGGGAACTCAACCGCATCCTCGGCCGTTTCACCGCCACCAGCGAACAGAACGACAGCATGCGCATCGAAACCATGAAACTGGCCGCCGCCCGGCAATCCCTCACCGACGAGATGGAACGCCTGCTCGGCGCCGATTTCCGCCGCCAGACGGACCTCGTGGGCGGCATCGCCGTGGACAGCGAATACATCGTCTTCATCATCGACACCTCCGGCAGCATGTTCGCCGGCGCCTGGCCCCAGGTGCTGAGGAAGGTGCAGGAAACGCTGGATGTCTACCCCACGGTGAAGGGCATCCAGGTGATGAACGACATGGGCGAGTACATGTTCGGCGGCTTTCGCGGGCAGTGGATTCCGGATACGCCGGCCCGGCGCCAGTCCATCATCAACACCCTGCGCACCTGGAACCCGTTCAGCAACTCGAGCCCGGTGGAAGGCATACAGGCCGCCATCGATACCTACTACGCACCGGACAAGCGCATCGGCATCTACGTCTTCGGCGACGACTACAGCGGCAACTCCGTCGAGGAGGTGGTCGATGCCGTCGACCGAATCAACGTGGCCGACGAGACCGGCCAACGCCGGGTGCGCATCAATGCCGTCGGCTTCCCGGTACACCTGCAGCGACCGAATGCCCGCGTCTACCGCTTCGCCGCGCTGATGCGCGAGCTCGCCTACCGAAACGACGGCACGTTCGTGGGGCTTTCCGATTTCCAATAGTCCGGCGTGCCGGTTGACGCGACGTCGAAACTTGTGCCGTCTGCAAAGCTGATTTATAAGTGGTGAAGGCGCTCGGGAACCTCGATGCACAGGAACCTAATATCCCGCCGGAGGATGAGTTTGTATGCCAGGGCTGTTGCTTTCGCCGTGGCATGCAGCCTGGTGGTCGCTTGCGCGGGCGGCAGTGTGGCCGTGCCGACCGGTTTCCCCGTGCCGCTGATGGAGAAGGTCCAGCTACCGGTCGGCATTCATCTCGACGATGCCCTGAGCAGTTACACCCACGTGGAGACCGTAGAGGGCCGCGGCGAGTGGGAGATCGAACTCGGTTCCGCGCAACGGTCGATGTTCGACAACCTGCTGCAGGGCATGTTCATCGGCCATCGCTTCGTGGAGCGGGCCGATGGCCACAATCCGGATGTCGCGGGCGTGCTGGTGCCTTCCATCGAGGAACTCCAGTTCACCCTGCCGAGCCAGACCCGCACCGAGTATCACGAGGTATGGATCCGCTACCATTTCCGGATACTCGACAACCGCGGCAACGTTCTCGGCGACTGGCCGCTCATGGCATACGGCAAGTCCCACCAGCAGAATCACGGCGGTGCCTCGTCGTCGCTGCGGGCCGCGGCGCTGGACGCCTGCCGGGACGCCATGGCCGATTTCGCGATCCGCTTCCGGTCGTTTCCGGGCGTGGGCGCCTGGCTGCAGAGCGAGCTGGGAGGCGCGACATGAGTTCTCCCGCGCCCGGGCTCCTTGCGCCGGCCCGATGGCTGTTGCTGGCCGCCCTTGTGCCCATACTTGCGGGCGGATGCGTCACGGCAACGGTGCAGGAGGTGCGCGAGGCGGATACCGGCATGTCGGCCGGCGAGGCCATTGTGGTGCTGGGACGGCGCAGCCAGCCCGCCACGGCCGAAACGGAACTGGACTTCATTTCCTGCGTGGCAGGCAAGATGACCGGCGGCGCCAACCAGGTCAACGTGATCCCCGAACAGCAGTTCATCGATGCCACTTTCCCGTGGTTCGAACCGCGCACCGCGCCGGCCCACGCCAACGATTTGCCCAAGCTGCTCGATCACCCGCCCCTGGCCAGTCGCCTCGAGCGCATGGGGCTCAAGTACCTGGTCTGGATCGAAGGCTCCACGGAGCAGACCGATTCCGGCGGCTCCCTGAGCTGCGCGGTCACGCCGGCCGGGGGCGGCTGTTTCGGTTTCCTTTCCTGGGAGAACGACTCCGCCTACGAGGCTTCGATCTGGGATGTCGAGAGCGGCACCGCCGCCGGCCGCATCAGTTCCGAAGCGATCGGCACCAGCTACATGCCGGCGGTGATCGTACCCATCCCCATCCTGGCGCGTGTCCGCGCTTCCGCCTGCACCGCGCTGGCCGACCAGCTCAAGGCCTTTGTGAACAACGAGAGCCCGGGCTAGTGGCTTGCTAGGGCCTGATCTCGACGACCTCTCCCTCGAAACGGTTCGGCTCAAGGGAGTACCACTGCGTTAGCCTCGCGCTGTGCCTCTTCGCGCACAGTTCGACGAATTTATAGAAAGTGGGCCGCCCGGGATCGCTGAATACGCAGCGGCGCGCACCGCCCCTGAAGGCGCGGGACACCATGTTGTACAGCGGTTTCACCATGCTGTCCCAGAAACAGATGTCTGAACCCAGGATGGTGTGGAATCCGCCGAGCTGACGGCTCGACAGGTTCTCGAATCTTCGTGCCAGGGTGTCGATGGTGACGCCGTTGAGATCCGCCATTGCCTCGAAAAACGGGAACACGTCCCGATCAATGTCGAGCCCGGTTACCCTGGCCTTGAACCGGGACGCGCAGAACACCGCCGTGGCGCCCCAGCCGCAGCCGATCTCGAGCACCCTGGCGCTCTTGCGGACGGGTTTGGCCGTCAGGTAGTCCATGAGAAGAAAGCTTGAATTCCAAGTCCTGTTACCGTGCACTGAAGGCTGATAGTGCCTTTTGAGGCGGCGGATTTCGGGGTGCTGCGACTTAAACAGGTATATCCCGTGTGCACGGTACATGTGGTCTTCCGGCATTTGTTCGAGCTTTGGCATGAGCGAGGCCAACCGGTAAAAGCCGGACAGAATAGTCGACGGAGTGAAGGGCCGGCTAATACCCGACTAAAATAGTTGGGTATTCCGGAGGGCACCGGTACAATGGGAACCGGCCGCCAACAGGAACAAGCGCCGGGAAAATGAGTGAATCGCCCCTCGACATCATCGGCCAGGAGTACAGTGCCGGGTTTGTCACGGATGTGGAGTCCGAGACGTTGCCGCCGGGGCTCGACGAGTCCGTCGTACGCTTCATTTCGGAGAAGAAGCGGGAGCCGGGCTGGCTGACGGACTGGCGGCTTTCGGCTTTTGCCGGCTGGGCCCGGATGACGCCGCCGGAATGGGCGCATGTCCACTTCCCGCCAATTGACTTCGACGCCATCTCCTACTACTCGGCCCCCAAGAGCCTGGAGGGCGGCCCGCAGTCTCTCGACGAGGTGGACCCGGAACTCCTGCGTACCTACGAAAAACTGGGTATACCGCTGCACGAACAGGAGGTGCTGGCCGGCGTTTCACGGGCCGAACCGCAGGTGGCCGTGGATGCCGTCTTCGACAGCGTGTCGATCGCCACCACGTTCAAGGACAAGCTCAGGGAGGCGGGCGTGATCTTCTGCCCGATCTCCGAGGCCGTGCATACCCATCCGGAGCTGGTGAAAAAATACCTCGGTTCCGTCGTGCCCCGGGGGGACAACTTCTACGCCGCCCTGAACTCGGCGGTATTCAGCGACGGCTCTTTCGTCTACGTGCCGAAGGGCGTGCGCTGCCCCATGGAACTGTCCACCTACTTCAGGATCAACGAGCAGAACACCGGGCAGTTCGAGCGCACCCTGATCGTCGCCGACGAGGGCGCCTACGTAAGCTACCTGGAAGGCTGCACCGCGCCCATGCGCGACGACAATCAACTGCACGCGGCGGTGGTGGAGCTGGTGGCACTGGACGATGCGGAGATCAAGTATTCGACGGTGCAGAACTGGTATCCGGGCGATGCGGACGGCAAGGGCGGCATCTACAACTTCGTCACCAAGCGCGGCGCCTGCCGGGGCGCCCATTCGAAGATTTCCTGGACCCAGGTGGAAACGGGCTCCGCCATCACCTGGAAATACCCGAGCGTGGTGCTGCGCGGCGACCACAGCGTCGGCGAGTTCTATTCCGTGGCGCTCACCAACAACTTCCAGCAGGCCGACACCGGCACCAAGATGATCCACCTGGGCAGGGGCACAAAGAGCACCATCATTTCCAAGGGCATCAGCGCCGGCAGGAGCCAGAACAGCTACCGCGGCCTGGTGCGCACCTCGCCCGCCGCGGGGGACGCCCGCAACTACACACAGTGCGATTCACTGCTGATCGGCGAGCGTTGCGGGGCGCATACCTTTCCCTATATCGAGAACAAGTCGGCCAGCGCCGTCGTCGAGCACGAGGCGACCACGTCGAAAGTCAGCGAAGACCAGTTGTTCCTGTGCCGGCAGCGGGGCATAGACCCGGAGAAGGCGGTGAGCATGATCGTCAACGGTTTCTGCAAGGACGTCTTCCGGCAACTGCCCATGGAGTTCGCCGTCGAAGCGGGCAAGCTGCTCGAGGTATCGCTGGAGGGAGCCGTCGGATGAGGCTGCTCGATATCGACGACCTGCACGTGCGCGTGGACGACAAGCCGATCCTCAACGGGCTCAGCCTGTCCATGAACGCCGGTGAGGTGCACGCGATCATGGGCCCGAACGGGTCGGGCAAGAGCACCCTGGCCAACGTTCTCGCGGGGCATCCCGGCTACGAGATCATCGGCGGCAGCATCCGGTTCGCAGGCGCCGACCTGGACGGGCTCGCACCGGAAGAGCGCGCCCACGCCGGGGTGTTCATGGCCTTCCAGCATCCCGTGGAGATCCCCGGCGTCACCAACATGGAGTTCCTGAAGGCAGCCAACGACAGCCGCCTGGCAGCCCGGAACCTGGAGCCGCTCTCTGCTCTTGAATTCATGAAGAAAGTACGAAATCTTGCCCAAAGCCTTGATTTGGATTCAGAATTCCTTAAGCGAGGCGTCAATGAAGGCTTCAGTGGCGGCGAGCGGAAGCGCAACGAGATTCTGCAGCTCCTGTTGCTGGAGCCGAAGCTGGCCGTTCTCGACGAGACGGATTCGGGCCTGGACATCGATGCGCTGCGAACCGTCGCCGACGGCGTCAACCGCTTTCACGCCGACGGCAACGGGGTGCTGCTGATCACCCACTATCAGCGCCTGTTGAACCACGTGGTGCCCGACCATGTGCACGTCCTGGCCGATGGCAGAATCGTCGAGTCCGGCGACGGCGGCCTCGCCCATGCCCTCGAAGAGCGTGGATACGCGTGGTTGCTGGAGGATCGGGAAGTTGCCTTGCGATCACTGGAAAGCGGCGGGATACGAAATTGAACCATTCGACGGCATTGATCCACCCATGATCGATCTGGACACCCTGGGCAACCCGCCGAACTGGCTTGCCGCCGACACCATCGAGCGCTCCCGGGCGGCACTCGAGGGCGGCCTTGCCCGGGAAACCTGGAAATACTCCTCGCTGACAAAGACGCTGCGCATGCTGATCGGGGCGCCGGGCGTCTCCCGTGCACCGCTGGCCGACGTGCCGGAAGGCGTCTCGGTCACCCGGCTCAGCACCCTTGCCACGCCCCCTGCCCTCACGCTGGACATCGAACGGTATCCCCTGGCCGGCATTACCGCCTCCCTGGCCGCGGAAGGCTGGCTCATCGATATCCAGTGTTCGCCGGACCGGCCCCTCGTGCTCGACGGCGAAACCGGCATCAACGCGCCGACGATCCTGAGGGTGCATCGGGGCTGCCGGGTCGACATCCGTGAGCCCGGCACCAGGGGCGGTGTCCGGGCTGCCGTGAGAGTGCTGCAGGCAGCCGCGGGCAGCGCCGTATGCTGGGCCCAGGCGGAACTTGCCGACGATGCCGAGCAGTGGTGGCTGCTCAAGGCGCAACTCGAGGACAACGCCAGCCTGGAACTGCACCAGCACGCCGCGGGCGCCCGCTTTCGCCGGCTCGACACCCACGTGACGCTCCAGGGCACAGGATCGAACTGCCTTGCCACCGGCGCAGGCATCGTCGGCCCGGGGGAACACCTCGACCGCCAGCAGGTTGTCGAGCATGCCGGCAGGAACACGTTCAGCAGGACCAAGTTGCACAACCTGGCCGGGGGCAGGAGCCGCTGCTCCTTCAACGGACGCATCCATATCCATCCCGGAGCCTCCGGTGCGGATGCGGATCTTTCCAACAAGAACCTGGCGCTGGACGTCGAGGCCGAGATCAACACCAAGCCGGAGCTCGAGATCTACACCGACGACGTTCGCTGCGCCCATGGTGCGACGGTGGGGCAGATCGACCGGAACGCCCTCTTCTACCTGCAAAGCCGCGGGTTGCCGGAACATCGCGCGCGCCGGATCCTCTGCATCGGCTTTCTGACGGAGTGCATCCGGGGGCCGCTGGCCGATGAGGTGCTGAACGCTTTCCTGGCCCGCTTCGAAGGTGCAGCCTCGTTCGCGGCGGCCGAGCTACCACGGGGAAGCGCCCTGTCATGACCGCCAGACCCGTTACCGCAGGAACCCAGGCAACGCGCCCCGGTAGCCATCATGCCGGGCAGCTCGACATCAGCGGCGACTTTCCCATACTCGATCGCTCGGTGAACGGGCAGCCTCTGGCCTACCTGGACAACGCCGCCACCACCCAGAAACCGCGCCAGGTGCTGGAAGCCGTCCGTGGCTACTACGAGGGGTTCAACTCCAACGTGCATCGCGCGGCGCACGCCATGGCCGATGAAGCCACCGCCGCGTTCGAGGGCGCCCGCGAGAAGGTGCGCGCCTTCGTCGGCGCCGCCGACAGCCGCGAGATCATCTTCACGCGCGGCACCACAGAGGCCATCAACCTGGTCGCTCACTGCATGACCGAATCCATCGGGCCGGGCGATGAGATTCTGATTACCGAACTGGAACATCATTCCAATATCGTTCCGTGGCAGATGCTGTGCCGGCGCACCGGTGCCGAACTCGTCGCCTGCCGGGTCACACACGCCGGCGAGATCGATCTCGAAGACTTCCACGCCAAGCTGGGGCCCAGGACCCGTCTGCTGGCGGTGGCCCATGTGAGCAATGCGCTGGGCACGGTGAATCCCGTGGGCGACCTCATCCGGGCCGCACGGGGTTTCGGGGCCCGGGTGCTGATCGACGGCCCCCAGGCCGTCCTTCACATTCCCGTGGATGTCCGTCAGCTTGGCTGCGACTTTTACGCCTTCTCCGGGCACAAGATGTTCGGCCCCACCGGAATCGGCGCGCTTTACGGCAGGGCGGAACTGCTTGACGCCCTCCCCCCCTGGCAGGGCGGCGGTGAGATGATTGAACGGGTCACCATCGAGCGAACCGAGTACAACCAGCTACCGTACAAGTTCGAGGCCGGCACGCCGAACATCGCCGGAGCCGTGGGCCTGGGCGCCGCCATCGACTACCTTGGCTCGCTGCCGCGCGCCGAATTGCTGGCCCGCGAGGAAGCGCTGGTGGAGACGGCGGTCAACCGGCTGAAGCAATTGCCCGGCGTAAGGATCGTCGGCGAGCCGGCACAACGGCTGTCCGTGGTTTCCTTTCTCGTGGAGACCGGCCACCCGCACGATTTCGGCACCCTGCTCGATCAGCAGGGCATCGCCGTGCGCACCGGCCATCACTGTGCGATGCCGCTGATGGACCGCCTGGGCATCCCCGGCACCATCCGGGCATCGTTCAGCCTGTATAATTCCCCATCGGACGTCCGGCGGCTGATCGCCGGCGTCGAGAAGGCCATGGACTTCATCTGAGGCTGGCGCCCTGAGGCAATCGGCATGAGCGTTGCGACATTCGACCCCACCCGCATCTCCGTCACGGACGCGGCGGCCGTGCACATCCGCGAACAGGTGGCCCGTTCCGGACGCCACCATCTGCGTCTCGGCGTCAAGGAAAGCGGCTGCAACGGATTCATGTACGTTCTCGACTACATCGATGCGCCCGCGGATGACGACCGGGCCTTTCCGATCAACGCGGACGTCGCGGTCTACGTGAGCGAGGGCGATCTGCCCATGGTCCAGGGAACCGAAGTCGACCTGGTTACGGAAGGGCTGAATTCGAGCCTGCGCTTCAAGAACCCGAACGCATCGGCCCACTGCGGCTGCGGCGAGAGCTTTTCCATCGACGGCAGCGGGACCTGACTGGGCCTCTTCATGAACAGGTCGGGCTAAGTCATGGAACGGCAGGTCGTACCGATCGGCCGCACGGTCGATGCACGGCTGGTTCCCACCGGCGATCCGGTCACCATTCCAGACGGCACTTTCGTTACCCTGACGCAGTCGCTGGGCGGCACTTACACGGTCGTGTTCAACGGCAACATGGCACGCATCGACGGCGCCGATGCTGATGCGCTGGGGTTGACGCCGGAAGTGCTCGAATTCGAGTCGCCCGCCAACGGCAAAGTCGACCCGGACCAGGTCGAACGGGCGCTGGCCAGCGTCTTCGATCCGGAAATACCGGTCAGCATCCTCGATCTGGGCCTCATCTACGATCGCCGAATCGGCGCGGACGGCACGGTGAGCGTGGTCATGACATTGACCGCGCCCGGCTGCGGCATGGGCCCGGTGCTGGTCGATGATGTCAAGTCGCGCCTAGCCGGGGTACCCAACGTCAGGAACGTCGAGGTGGAGCTGGTATTCGACCCGCCCTGGTCACGGGAAATGATGAGCGAGGAAGCCCGGCTGGAACTGGGCCTCTTCTAGCCGAAGCCAAGGTCGTGCAACTGGACGAGATTCGCGAATCGTTCGCCTTCTTCGACTCCTGGGAAGACAGGTACCGGTTCGTCATCGACATCGGCAGGGACCTGCCGGAATTGCCGTGCGAATACCGGGTTGCCGAGAACATCGTCCGCGGCTGCCAGAGCCAGGTCTGGCTGATGACCGAACTGCGTGACGGCAGGCTGCGCCTCACCATCGACAGCGACGCCCATATCGTCCGCGGCCTGATCGTCATCGTGCTTGCCGCCTACCAGGGCAAGACGCCCGCGGATGTCGGCGCCTTCGACATCGAAGCGCTGTTCGACGAACTGGATCTCTTTCGTCACCTGAGCCCCACCCGGGGCAACGGGCTGCGGTCCATGGTGGCCCGAATTCGCCACGAAGCGGACCAGGCCGCGGACTGACAGCCCGGACTCCGCTCTGCGGCAGTGCCCTTGAACACGATCGCCACTTTGGGCTCCTGCATCGGGTTCATGGCGCTCGTGGCCTGGATCTCCTACATCAAGACCCGGGGGCAGACCGACACCCGGGCAGGGTACTTCCTGGCCGGGCGAGGCCTCACCGGTGTGTTCATCGCCGGTTCCCTGCTGCTCACCAACCTGTCCGCCGAGCAGTTGATCGGCCTGAACGGCTCCGCCTACGCGTTCAACCTGTCCAGCATGGCCTGGGAGGTCACGGCGGTATTCGCCATGGTGATCATGGCAACCGTGCTGCTGCCGCGCTACCTGCGAGGCGGATTCACCACCCTGCCCGAGTTTCTCGGAGGCCGTTTCGACCACCGGGTGCGCCGCCTGTCCGTGGTGCTCTTCATTCTGGGCTACGGACTCGTCACCATTCCTTCGGTTCTGTATTCGGGGTCGGTCGCGGTCCTGCAGCTTTTCGACGTGGCGGGGCTGCTCGGCGTTGACGATGCTTCCGCCCTGCTCTTCACGATACTCCTGATCGGCACCGTGGGCGGGCTCTACGCCGTGGCGGGGGGCCTGCGGGCCGTGGCCGTTTCCGACACGCTGAACGGTGTGGGCCTGCTCGCCGTCAGCGTGCTCGTACCGGTGCTCGGCCTGGTCAAGCTCGGCGATGGCAGCTTCGCCGCGGGGCTCGTCAAACTGACAAGCGAGCACACCCACAAACTCAACGCCATAGGCGCGGCTACCGACCCTACGCCGTTCGCGACCCTCTTCACCGGCATGATCCTGGCCAATCTCTTCTACTGGGGCACCAACCAGTACGTCATACAGCGCACGCTGGGAGCCCGGAGCCTGGCCGAAGGCCAGAAGGGCGTGCTGCTCTCCGGGTTCTTCAAGATGCTGATTCCCTTCTTCATGATGGTACCGGGGGTCATCGCCTATCACCTCTACGGCGAGGACCTCGGGTCCATGGACCGCGCCTACCCGCGCCTGGTCGCTGACGTGCTGCCCGCGGCCCTGGGCGGGTTCTTTCTCGCCGTGCTGCTGGGCGCGGTATTCAGCTCTTTCAATTCACTGCTGAACAGCGCCGCCACCCTGGTCTGCGTCGATGTCGTCGGGCCGTTCCTGAGAGGGGAGATGAGCGATGCGCGGATGATCCGGATGGCCCGCACAGCCAGCATCGTCATCGCCCTGATGTCGTTCGCCATCGCACCGCTCCTGCAATTCGCCCCAGAGGGCCTGTGGCAGGTGGTGCGCAAGTTCACCGGGTTCTACAACGTGCCCATCATCGCGGTGGTGTTCGCCGCGTTCTGCATGCCCCGCGCGGCCCCGGCAGGTGTGATCGCCGCCGTGATCTTCCACCTGCCGGTCTACGCCGCCGTTACCTTCGTCTGGGATACCGGCCTGCATTTCGTGCACATCTACGCTGTTCTATTCCTCATCGAACTGGGCATCATATGGGGATTCAGCCGGGTCACGCCGACTGTGGATGCCCGGCCCCTGGAACGCCGGGAAACGGCGCCGGTCGACATGACGCCCTGGCGCTGGACCGGGCCGGTGTGCGCGATTCTGATCCTGGCCGTGGCCGGCGTTTACTGGCTGTTTTCGCCGTGGGGTCTGGCCGGTTCCTGACTGGAATCGACGCCGGCAGACCCGGTGCCGGCACTTGACCGCCGCCGTCAAACCATATAAACGTTTTCTTTCACTTTACCGACCGAGGCGCAACCATGGTTCAAAAGCGCGACAACAAGTCTCCGATGCCGTCGGACAACCTCCGCAACCGGCTGTTCGGTCAGCAGGAGTCGGAAACCGGCAAGCCGGAACGGGCGCGGGGCGCAGCCACACAACCACCGGCGTCGCCAAACCCGCAGGCACGTCCCGGCGACAAGACCGTTGCCACCATCGGCGCCACCATGAGCCTCAAGGGCGACCTGGCCGGCAAGGAAGACATTCTGGTCAGGGGAAAGATCGAGGGCAGTGTCGTATTGAACGACAACGACATGGTCGTGGACGAATCAGGTCAACTCGAAGGCAGCGTCATCGCCAGGCATGTGCTCATCAGGGGCGAGATAAACGGCGAGATCCAGGGCCTGGAGAGGGTCACCATCGCCGCCACCGGGCGCGTTCAGGGAACGATAGCCGCTCCCTGCGTGGTGCTGGAGGACGGCGGCAGGTTCAAGGGCATGATCGACATGCCGTTCGAAAAGAAAAGCGCGGGCTCCCAACCCCAGAAGTCGGCGGAATTGAGTCCGGCCACCCCGAAAAGGGTGGCGGCCGCCGAAGCCGCCGCGAGTTCGTGAGCAACCGGCCGGGCTGAATTCAAACTCTGAATACGGATACGGCAACCAACGCAGGTCTCGCTACCCGGTTCGAGACGACGGAAGTACTGCCGCTGGTATTCGGTGGCTACGACCCATCCCAGCGGCTCAATATCCTCGATCTCGGCTCGGCGGAACCGGAGAGCGTCGACTTCTATCACCGCTTCGACGCCCGCATCTGCATCGTCAACGTCGTCGACGAGTGGGCCTCGGGAACGACATCCGACCTGTTCGACATCGTGCCCGACAGCGCCAGGGGCCTCTGTTTCGACATCTGCCTGCTCTGGGACAGCCTGAACTACCTGAACACCGCCCGGATGACCGATTTCACCCAGGACATTGCCGGGTACCTGCACGAGGGCAGCCGGATACACGCCATCGCCGCCTATACCCCGGCCTGGGCCTTCGATGCGCATCGCTACGCGATCGGCGACCAGAACCGTGTCGTGGTCAAACCAAAGTCACGGACGGTGCCGCATCCGCATTCCCAGACCGAGATCGAAAGGGCCATGCCGGGCTATCGAATTCAGCACACGGTACTCCGCCCCGGCAACCGGCTGGAATTGCTGCTGGCCAGCAAACGCGGCTAGCCGTCGGCGAACAACCCCGCATAATCTTCGCGCAGGCGGTTTTTCTGCACCTTGCCCATGGTGTTGCGGGGCAGTTCACCGACATTGACCACCCGTTTGGGCTGTTTGAATCGCGCCAGCCGCTGCTCGAGTGCGCGCCTGAGCCAGTCGGCTTCCACGGGCCTTTCAGCGGGCACGACAACCGCCACCACCCCCTCGCCGAAGTCGGGATGGGGCACGCCGATCACGGCGGATTCCACCACCTCGTCAAACTCATCGATTGCCCTTTCCACTTCCTTGGGGTAGACGTTGTAGCCGCCCGAGATGATGAGATCCTTGTTCCGCCCGACGATGGCGAGGCGACCTTCGTGATCCATGGTGCCGAGATCGCCGGTGACGAAACAACCGTCGGGGCGGAACTCCTCCGCTGTTTTCTCCGGCATCCGCCAGTAACCCTTGAAAACGTTCCCGCCCCGAACCTCGATCGTCCCGATATTGCCCCGCGGTACTTCTCTTCCCTCCTCATCGGCCACCCTCACCTTGACACCGGGCAGGGGAAACCCGACGGTGCCCTCCAGCCTTGGGCCTTCCAGCGGGTTCGATGTGATGATGATCGCCTCCGACATCCCGTAGCGTTCGAGAATCCGGTGCCCCGTACGTTCCTCCCAGTTACGGAAGGTCCGCTCGGCGAGCGGCGCCGAACCGGAGATGAACAACCGCATGCCGGCGCAATGCTCTGCGTTCAATTCCGGACTGTTCAACAGGCGTGTATAGAAGGTCGGAACGCCCATCATTACCGTTGCTTCCGGAATCCGGGACAGGACCGCCCCCACCTCGAAACGGGGCAGAAAGATCACCGGCGTACCGCCCAGCAACGCGCAATGCAGCGCGATGAAAAGCCCGTGAATGTGAAAGATCGGCAGCGCGTGCAGCAGCACGTCGTCCGGGCGCCATCCCCAGCACGCACGAAGCGCGTGCGCGTTGGAGGCGATGTTGGCGTGGGTGAGCATGGCTCCCTTGGCGCGCCCGGTGGTACCGGAGGTGTATACCAGCGCCGCCGTGTCGCCGGCGTTTCGGGAAACCGCCGCGGCCAGTGGTTCGCCCCCGCGCATGTTGTCGGTGAGCGTCCCGCCCCCGTCCGCCTCCAGCGTGAGCACGCGCATGGAACGCCCCCCGTCGACCCGCTTTACCAGCCGCTCCTGGTGCTCCGTACCCGGCCGGGCCACAAACAGGAGCGGTTCGGCGTCGTTGACGAAATGATCCACCTCCGCCCCCGTATACGCCGTGTTCAGGGGGACGTAGATTCCGCCCGTCCTGAGCGTGGCCAGGTAGAGCGCCAGGGATTCGGGGCTCTTGTCCACCTGGGCCAGTACGCGGTCGCCGGCGCCCACCCCGTATTCGGCTAGCACGCCCGCCATCAGCCCTGTCGTATGCAGCAGGTCCCCGTACGACCAGGACACACGACCGGGTACGCGCAGGCACTCCCTGTCCGCGGCGGCGGCGAACACGGATTCAAGTTCTTCGAAAAAGTTGCCGCTCACGCCGTTCCGCAGCCTTCGCCGATCCTCGATCGAGCCATCCGCAACACCGCTCTAGTGTCCTGTGTCAGTGCCTCAGATCGTCGATGAAGCGCCGATAGGAATCCGATTCGGGCGCGAGTTCAGCCGCCCGCTCGGCATCCGCCCGCGCGGCCTCCGTATCGCCCAGCGTCTTGAACATCAGCGCCCTGTTGTAGTGGGCAATGGGCAGGGTCGCATCGGCAATGGCTATGGCGTTGTCCAGGTCTTCAAGCGCGTCCTGGTAACGCTTGATCGCCACCAGCGTATTGGATCGGTTGATGTAGATGCTGGCCCGCTCCGGCGCCAGCTTGTGCGCCCGATTGTGGTCTTTCAGGGCTGCCGCGTAGTTTCCCGTGCGCGCAAGCAGGATGGCCCGGTTCGAGTAGGTGGCGGCGAGGTCTTGTGGTATCAGCATCTGGTGTTCGATGGCCGTGGTGCACAGTTCGATGTCGCTGGTACTGGGGTTGCCGCCGTTGCGGGTGGCAATGTAGCAGTCCTGTGCGGGAGACCGGTTGAGCAGGAAAGTCTCCGACCCCAGGGCCGGCGACGCCAGCAGAAACAGGAAGCAGACCGGAACCGATTTCATATCCTGCATTTACACCGGTGGCCCCGCGGTTTCAACCTCCCGCCGCATCGGCCAGGTAGGGAACGACGATGTACTGCAGGATGCCGCGGCCGTACTCGCCGTACCACACTTCAGGGTCCTGGGCGGTGACGGGCATCTGGCCGTCCTTGGGGATCAGCCGGGCGCTGCGCAGCATGGACAGCGCCAGGTCGAGCCTGGCCTCATCGCCGAAGTGCTGGGCGGCGAGGCTCCAGCAGTGCATTTCCTCGCGGATATCGGCAGCCGCGAGAATGCACTCCAGGTCTCCCCGGGTTTCCTCGATCAGTTCCAGCAGCCGGTAGTGCTGGTATCCACGTGACATGAACAACCGGCTGCGGCGCCTCGGCGGCGCCTCGGTGCCCAGCTTGTCCAGCGCCGCCATCTCGTCGAGTACCAGGGTCTGCTGTTGCGGCGACTGTGGGGGCACCACGGATGCCAGCAGATTCAGGCGCCTCAGCAGATCTTTCGCGATGGCGGTGCGTTGTGCCGCCTCCTGCCAGTCGAACGCCCTGGGATGGATCAATTCCCAGGCATTGACGGCAGCGGCCGTGGACGTGGCCGACGCCGCCGCCACCAGGACGCCGAATACCAGGAAAGCGCTCCTGCGCACCGGCTCAGCCAGCCGGCGCCCGCGACGTAACGCTGCGGGCGTTTTTCGCTGCCGCCCCGCTGCCCACACCCCCGAGGCGTTCGTGCAGATTGTTCTTTTTCAGGCTGGTAACCGGGTCCACTTCAACCATTTCAAACGAGAGGCCGAGCCCCCGCTCGTCGAAGATGGTTTGCATATGCCTTGTGAGCACGTCGAACAGCGCTTGCGCCGCCTCCCGCCGGGTCTCCTCGTCGCGGCCGTGACCGATGCGCGCGGTAAGATGAACGAAGCCGTTGTCGGGAGCCCCGTCCGCAACCAGATAACGGTCCCGCCTTTCCCCCCGCACCCGGATGCCGCCCAGCGGAAACACGCCGCTTGCCACCGCCCGGTCGCGCAGCTTCGTCATCAGGCCGTCCAGGTTTATCCGTTCCTCGAGGTTGGAGGAGTATTCGACAATCAGATGGGGCATGATGCGCCGCTGTCGGAAGCGAGCGGAAAGTATAGCCCCAATCCCGGCGGCAAGGAGCAACGTGAAGTACCTGACCTTCGAACGCGATGGCCTGGTTCAGTATGGCGCGGTCACGGGCCGCGGCATCGTGAACCTGAGCCGGCGCCTGCCCGAGTACCGGAGCCTCGGGACCGTTCTGGCTGCCGGGGCGCTCGACCGCGCCCGGAACCTGGCCGAGTCCGCACCTTCAGACCACGGCATCGATGACATCAGATTCCTGCCGCCGGTGCCCGAACCGGGCAAGATCGTCTGCATCGGCGTCAACTATGCGAATCGCAACGAGGAGTACAAGGACAGCGCGCCGGCGCCGGCCTACCCGAGCGTATTCCTGCGCACGCCCGAGTCGGTGACAGGCCACCTGCAGCCCCTGCTGCGCCCGCCCGAATCCGAACAACTCGACTACGAGGGTGAGATCGTTCTCGTCATTGGCCGGGAAGGCCGCCGGATCCCGGAGTCTCGGGCGCGGACACACATCGCCGGCCTCTCCCTGATGAACGAGGGCACCCTGCGCGACTGGGTCCGCCACGGACGGTTCAACGTCACCCAGGGCAAGAACTTCGAGCGCTCCGGGTCCGTCGGCCCCTGGATGGTATCCACCGATGAATTCCACCGCTTCGACGATTTGCACCTCACCACCCGGGTCAACGGCGACGTGCGCCAGAGCGATTCCACCGAAAACCTGCACTTCCCGTTCGAGCGCCTCGTCAGCTACCTGTCGACCTTCATGCCGCTCAAGCCCGGCGACCTGATTTCCACCGGTACGCCCACCGGCGCGGGGGCGCGATTCGATCCGCCGAAGTATCTCCGGCCGGGGGATGTGGTCGAAGTGGAAGTGCCGGGCATCGGTTTATTGAAGAACGGCGTCGAGGACGAGGTTCCCGACGGTTGAGGAACGGTTGCGCACAATTGTTCCGGTGCGCGGCGCCCGAGCCGAATCGGCCGGTCAGATGTGCATCCGGCCCACCGTGCAGCCCACGGCAAAGATCGGAATGGGTGCGTAGTAGCGGACTTCTCCCGTAGAGCCCTCGGTAGCCCCGGCAACGGCAATGAAGGTGCGGATTTCAAACCCGCCCTGGCCACCATCCCGCCAGGTCGCTTCGTCCGAATAGGCCGTCAGCGCCGCCCTGTCGTTGGCCGTCCAGCGGTCCAGGAATTCCCGGTCCCAGGCCTCGTTTATCTTCCCGGAGTCCGGTGTTGCCGGCCAATGGGATATGCCCCCGGTGCCGACCAATGCAATGCGCTCGTCGACGGCATCGCAGGCTTCGCGCAACGCGCGACCGAACTCGTAAGCCCGGGCCGGCGGTGTGAGGGGCGGCCCCTGGCAGTTGATGTTGGCCGGAATCACCGGCAGGTCGTAGGCCGGCGTCAGGAAGTTCAGGGGCACCATGATGCCGTGGTCGAATTTCCATTCCTGGGCGTAGGCGAGGTCGATGCGCGCCATCATGCGCTCGATGAGGCGTTTCGAGAGCGAGGCATCGCCAGGAATGCGTTGGGGCTCGATGCCAAGCCACTCGGGGTCTTCAATGGGCCCTTCGTAGTAGTCGGCCATGCCCATGCAGTAAGCCGGCATGTTGTCCATGAAGAAATTGGCGAAATGCTCCGCGGCCACCACCACCAGCGCATCCGGCCGCTCCTCCCGAATCTCCTCGCCCATGCGGCGGAAGTGTTCGTAGAAGGAGTCGCGCAGCGCCGGGTCGGCTCGTTCGGCGCGGCCGGTGATTCCCGGTGCGTGGCTGCAGATTCCCGCGTATACCAGGGCCATCTAGTTCACCTCCCGAGTACGCCTGCCACGGCTCCGGCGCGCCGGGTTCCCGACTCGCGTGCAACGGCACATCACACGGCTCCTTTGCCGTCGGTGGTGAGGTACAGGCCCGCGCGCACCGGCCCGTGCCGTTTCAGACCGTCGCGCATGGCCTGGATGTAGCGGTCCCATTCGAAACCCCGGAGCGCCGCGTAGTGCATCAGGATCTGGCCGTTGACGCCCATGACATAGAGCAGGCCGATGTCCGGGGCGCGCAATGCCGTTTTTTCCTCGTCCGTGAGGTCGAAGTCGTCAAGGAGCCCCTCGAAGTTCTCATCGAACCGTGTCCGGGTATGCGGATCCCGGTTCAACTGGTAGAGCAGCTTCTGAACGTAGTACAGGCTCACTTGCCGAGGCTCGGAACCTTGTGCGTATCGTAGGCGATGCACACGTTCTTGGTTTCCATGTAGAAATCGAAGCTGTAATCGCCGCCGTCGCGGCCGATGCCGCTCGCCTTCATGCCGCCGAACGGAGCCGGCAGGTGACGGTTGTTCTCCGAGTTCACCCAGATCATGCCGGCTTCCAGGTCACGACCCAACCGATGGGCGCGGCCCAGGTCGCCGGTCCAGACATAGGCGGCGAGCCCGTAAGCCACGTCGTTGGCGATGTCGACGGCCTCCGCCTCGTCGCGGAAAGGAATGGCCGTCAGTACCGGCCCGAATATCTCTTCCCGGGCGATGCGCATGCCGCCGTTGGCGCCGGTGAAGAGCGTCGGCAGCACGTAGTTGCCGCCGTTGGGATCGTTTGCACGGCTGCCGCCAGTGGCCACCGTAGCGCCCTCCTCCCGGGCGATGTCGAAATAGTCCAGCACCTTTTCCAGGTGCCGGGGATGA
This sequence comes from uncultured Pseudomonadales bacterium, assembly GCA_964638775.1. Lineage (GTDB taxonomy): Bacteria > Pseudomonadota > Gammaproteobacteria > Pseudomonadales > Azotimanducaceae > Azophilus. The sequence goes on along the minus strand of CAZWZH010000021.1, from coordinate 16,146 downwards.
ATGAGCGGCCCGACCTCCGTGGCGGGGTCGAGGGGATGACCCACCTTGATGCGGGCCGCGCGCTCCGACACCCGTGCGGTAAACTCATCGTAAATCGATTCCTGCACCAGCAGGCGGCTCGAAGACGTGCACCGTTCGCCGTTCAGGCTGTAGATCATGAACGTTACCGCGTCGAGCGCCCGGCCGAGGTCGGCATCGTCGAACACCATCACCGGGTTCTTGCCGCCCAGTTCGAAATGCACCCGTTTCAGCGTCATGGCGCCCTGCTGCATGATCAGGCTGCCGGTGTGGGATTCGCCGACGAAGGCGACCGCCTTGATGTCCGGATGCTCGGTCAATGCCTTGCCGGCGGTCTCGCCGATACCCTGCACCGAGTTGAAAACCCCGGGGGGCAGACCCGCCTCGTCGCAAATCTCTACCAGTAGCCGCGCCGTCAGCGGGCTCCACTCCGCCGGCTTGTGCACGACCGTGCAGCCGGCGGCGAGTGCGGGCGCAATCTTCCAGGTCGACAGCATGAACGGCGTATTCCAGGGCGTGATGACTCCCACCGGCCCAATGGGTTGGCGCAACGTATAGTTCAGGTGATCCGCGGTCGGCAGCGACTGGCCGTTGGCGGCTTCGGGGGCCTTGTCGGCAAAGAATCGGAAGTTTTCCGCGCCGCGAATGGCGGCCTTGCTCATGAAGCGCAGCGGTTGCCCGGTATCGAAGGATTCGACCAGGGCGATCTCGTCGGCCCGCGCCTCGATGGCGTCGGCTATGCCATGCAACAGTGCGCGCCGTCGCGGCCCCGAAACGGCTCGCCAGCCGGCAAAGGCATCACGCGCCGCACGCGCCGCGCGATCGATGTCCTCGGCATTTCCGGCGGCCACAAGGTTGACCGGGGAGTTGTCGATCGGCGTCGTGTTCTCGAACGTCGCACCAGAGGCTCCCGGCACGTCCGCGCCGTCGATGAAGTGCACCAGGGTACGGCCGTCAAACCGCCCCAGATATTCCCTGGCCCTGGCCTTGTTGGATTCCCATGTGCCGCTCATACAACTTCGTCCATCCGCGATACCCGGTCCACGGGCCGCTTATTCTGCCACCTGAAACTCAATGATAGCTCTCCGGCCAACCGACCGCGCCGACCACCGTCGAGATGCACACAGTTCGACTCCCGAATCCTGTTGCGGTTCCTGCACGGTTGCGTGACAGCCCGGCAGGGGACATCATCCCGCCGCGATGTCCGATCACCCTCCAACCCTGCCCGATGTGCGGATGAACCTGATCCGCCCAAAGGCGCCGGCAACTTCCCGCGTGGTCTCCAATGAACTGTGCATGAACGGCAAGTCGGCCAGTTTCGTCAAGCACCTGGTTCTCGATGTCTCCGGCACGCCGCTGGCGGGCAATTTTCGCGCCGGGCAATCGTTCGGCGTCATCGCGCCCGGCACCGACGAGCGGGGCCGGCCACACAAGGTCCGGCTGTATTCGGTGGCCTGCCCAAGCTGGGGAGAGGACGGCGACGGCAACCTGGTTTCCACAACGCCCAAAAGGCTGATCGACGAATACCAGCCTCAGAGGCCCACGGACAATCCCTCCGATCATCGCCTCTTCCTGGGAGTCTGCAGCAATTACCTGTGCGACATCGGCGAGGGCGACGAGGTTCTGGTAACCGGACCGAACGGCAAGCGTTTCCTCCTGCCCGAGGACATCGAGGCGCACAACTACCTGTTCATCGCCACCGGCACCGGGATCGCCCCGTTTCGCGGCATGCTGATGGAACTGTTCGAAGGCGCCGGCGGGCCCACCGGCGCCAGGGCGGTACTGGTCATGGGCACCCCGTACACCACGGACCTGCTCTACGAAGACCTGTTTCAGCGCCTGCATCGGGAGCACGCCAACTTCGACTACCTCACGGCCATCAGCCGGGAATCGGAGCGGCTCTACGTGGGCGCCCTCATCGAGCGCGAAATCGACAGCCTCGGACACCTTCTCGAAGATCCCCGCACACTCGTCTACATCTGCGGGCTGGAGGGCATGCAGTTCGGCATCTTCCAGGCCCTCGCGCGCCATGGCCTGGCCGATAGCTACGTCACCCTCCACGAAGATCTCGCCGCCAAGCCCCCCGATGACTGGCGCTTCGGAGACATGAAGCGGCGCATCAAACCCACCGCGCGTTGCATGCTGGAGGTCTACTGACCTGGCGCCCCGGGTAGGACTCGAACCTACAACCCGCGCCTTAGGAGGGCGCCGCGCTATCCAGTTGTGCCACCGGGGCGAGGGGATCGGCCCGCGAACCGGGCCGGGGTGGGCTTGGCCGGCGGATTGTATCAGGACCCCAGGCGATAGCGCAGCTTGACGGTGAGCTGATCGCCGCTCGGGTTGTTCCAGGCCTCGCGGAAGAGGTCCCGGAACCCGCCTCGCATCGGCGCCTCGCTGGCATTGCGGGTATAGACCACGAACAGGTCCGACAGCGGCGCGATCTGCCACCGGTAACGCGCCTGGAAGTTGAGTACGGAGACCCTGAAGTCATCCGGGGGCCCGGGCGGCTTGGCCGTCGGCAACAGGTCGCCCGGCTCCAGCGGCACGAGGTAGAACTCGTTTTCCTCGGCCTTTACCCCCACCCATTGCAGGGCGAGGCGAAACTGGTGCCTGGCGCCGGGGAAGTAATCGAACGATACCGTCGTGCCCATTTCGGCGGAACGGAAGGTCGTGAAGTTGCGCTCTTCCTGGTGCAGCAACCAGCGGTCGCCCGTGTAGTAGTAGACATCGGCCTCCAGGTTGATCCGGCCGGCAGGACGCCAGCCCAGGCTGAACCAGCCGCCGTAGTAGTATCCTCCGAGATCCTCGCCGCTGGCTTCGAGCCCCGCCCCAAGCGAAAGCACCTTCGATGCGTCCGTCACGTAGTCGATGCTGAAGTTTTCCCGCTCCTCGATCCGGTAGGTTCCGTTGCCGAAGCTGTTCCGGTCCTCGTAGCGTTCCGGAAACCAGGCCAGCCCCAGGCTCACCTCGTCGAGGTTGTGCAGCGTGAAATTCTGGAAGGCGCCGATGCCCGACTGGGTCAGCCGGCCGTCTCCGTTCAGTTCCTGGCGCATGAACGAGCGGAAACTGAAATCCCGCACCCAGGGTATGCCGGTTCCACGCCAGTTCATGCGCAGTTCCATCCGGGTGGCGTCATTGCGTTCCATGAATCCCATGTCGTTGATGTCGAGCGCGTCGTCGTAGCTGTGCAGGCCCAGCGTGTAGTTGATGCCGCGGCGCGGCGTGTACACCGTGTCGACGAGGGCGCCGTACCCCTTGCCCTGGGGGACGTCCGGGTCGTCGTCGCTAATGTCGGAGTGCAGCAACTGCCCATCCACCGCCCAGCGGCCGTCGGCGGACTGATAGTGGAAGTCGAGCCCATGCACGTACGCCTCCCGGGCCGGGTGCACCACCGCGGTCGAGATCATGCCGAGGCCCCGGTAGGTGCCGTTTTCGGCCGTGCGGTCGTAGAGCAGCCGAACGGCGCCGTAGTCGCTGCCGTCCTGGTGCAGGTTGCGGCTGCCCGCGTCGAACTTCACGTTGTCTTCCACGGCGCCCAGCACACCGTAGCGGAAGGGCCCGATTTCCCCGGTGGCCTTCAGCGCCCCGAGCAGTTCCGTCGGCTGACCCAGTTCCCGGTCTGGCACCTCGATATCGTCCGGCGCCGCGGGAGCCCGGGGCTGGCCGCCGATGCGCCGGGTATTGACCAGCATGGTCGGCGTCTGGCCGCCCCTGAATCCGAACGGCGCGTCCGCCCGCGGAGTGGTAGTGAAGATTTCCTGGCCTTCCTGGAAGAACAGCCGCTTCTCCGGGAAAAAAGTCTCGAAGGCGGTGAGATTGACGATGACCTGGTCGGATTCAACGTTGCCGAAGTCCGGGTTCACCGTCGCCGTCACCTGAAAATTGGTCGACGGACGCCAAAACAGGTCCATGCCGCCCTTGAACGATGTATCGTCTTCGATCCCGTCCACGGTCATCGACGCGTACGGGAAAACGCTCCACTGCTGCCGGGGATTGACTTCCTTGAGATCAAGCGGTTGCACGATACTCAGAAACCTGGCCTCCGTGAGCGGGATGGCCGGCCAGGACCAGCGTTCCCCGGCGCTCCCTACCTGGCGCGAAACGAAGAGGCCGATGCGCCGTTCGTCTCCCGCGTGCGGCATCGCCATCTGCGACCAGGGGAAGAACAGCTCCGCCGACCAGCCATCGGCGGTGACCGCCGTGGCCCCGAGCCAGGCCCCGTCCCAATCCGTGCGGAAAAGACTCTCCCGAAGGACCGTCCCGTCCGTCTGGCTGCCCCCCAGTGCCAGATCGCCCCAGTATCCGTATTCGCCCTCCCCCGAGGCATCGATGGTGAAGCCCACCGAATCCCGCCTCATCAGAAGGTAGTCCCGGGAGGAAAACCGCCGCATCATGGTATCGGCGGGCTGTTCCATGTCCCATCCCAGGTAGAGCCCGTGTTCCGTATAGAACACCTTGAACAGCGTCCGGTAACGCGGCCGGACCAGGCTGTCGGGAATGACGACACGGAAATCGTCGTTTCCCGGAACCTGCCCCCATACAGCCTCCGACAGCCGGCCATCGATCTGCACGTTCGCCTGCCCGTGCGCGAATCGCGGCAGCTTCAGCGGCGCGTTCTCCGTATCCGCCAATGCCGTCGTCGCGAACATGAGCGCCGCCCACGGAATACACCGCCGCACAATTCCCAAGCGCACGGATCAGCAGCCGTCGATCGCCGATCGCGAATGACTCAACCCGGCTCCAGAACTGTGCGAGGTATCCGACATGGCGGCTAGCGAACAACAAACCGGCGGTGCAACGCAACACCGGGCCAATTGCCGACGCTCGCCGACAATCGGGAAGTCAGCCGACACTGGCTGTACACTGCCCCGTTTTCACGGACCCGGAAATCCCGAAGCCGTTGCAGCCGCACCCTCCCCAAGAAAGCGTCGAGCCCGGGCTGTGACCCCTGCGAACCCGGCGCGCCCGTCCCGGTACTTCCTGTTCTTCCTCGCTTCCATGGTTGCGCTGGCGCCTTTCGCAATCGACACCTACCTGCCGGCATTGCCGACCATGGCCACCGCGCTCGGAGTCGACATCGTTCAGATGAACCTGACCACGAGCACCCACCTCCGAACCGGTGGAAGCCCATGCCCAACGATGCCGACTTCCTGGACCTGCTGTTAGACTGGGCGCCGGACGCCGCTGACCGGCAACGCATCCTGGTGGACAACCCCCGCCGAACTGTTCGGCTTTCCTCTCGAATGACGATCTCGGAGATATTGCAATCATGAAACTCGCCACTTTTTCGACCGCTGAGAATCCCGCCCCCCGTCTTGGCGTCGTTCGCGGCGACGGCATGGTCGATGTCAGTACGATTGCCGGTGCACCGGACTCGATGGCGGCTTACCTGTCAGGCGGGCAGGCAGCGGACGAGCAGGTCAGATCAGCCGCCGCCACGGCCAGCCAGGCCATCGCCCTGGACGCCGTCGACTGGCATCCGCCCGTGCCGAGTCCCGGCAAGATGCTGGGCATCGGCCTCAACTACGCTGACCATATCGCCGAAACCGGCATGAAGAAGCCGGAGGTCCAGATGTGGTTCAACAAGCAGCATAACTGCGTGAACGGCCCCTACGCCGACATCAACCTGCCCGCGGTATCCGACAAGCTGGATTACGAAGCCGAGTTGTGCGTGGTCATCGGCAGGCGCTGCAAGCACATACCCCGGGAGCGGGCACACGAAGTGATCGCCGGCTACTGCTGCGGCAACGACGTGAGCGTGCGCGACTGGCAGCGCAGCGCCATCACCATGCAGATCGGCAAGTCATTCGATACCCACGGCCCCATCGGACCGTACCTGGTCACGCCCGATGAAGTGGGCGACCCGCACAACCTGGGCATCCGCGCGCTGGTGAACGGGGAGGTCAGGCAGAGTTCCAATACCAGGCACCTCATCTTCGATTGTTTCGATGCCGTCGCCCACCTGACCAGGGCTTTCGTGCTCGATCCCGGCGACGTGCTGTTCACCGGCACGCCGGCCGGCGTGGGCCATGCCATGAAACCGCCCTGTTTTCTCCAGGCGGGCGATGTGGTTCGCATAGAAATCGAGAAGCTAGGTCACCTTGAAGCCCGGGTGGCCCGGGAACGGGCGGAGTGCGTGATTCAATAGGCGCGCCTGAATCCCTGCCTCTACCCTTCATTCATGAGATCGCTGCCGGACGGCGGGTGCGGGATAACATGACCGGCAGTTGCGCAAGCCCTCTAACTCAACGACGATTACCTGCGTGACCGATTACGCACTCCGAACCAGAACCGTATTACTGGCCGTAGCGGCGGTTGCCGCCGTAGCCGGCGCCGTCGTCGTCGCCATCGCCTTCGTCCGGCCTGCAGAGCCCGCGGTCCGCGTGGCGTTCAGCCTGACCGACCATACGGGCGCCAGCGTTTCCGAGCACGACTTCGCCGGACGCCATCTGCTGGTGTTTTTCGGCTTCACCAACTGCGCGCAGATCTGCCCGGCCCAGATGAGTAAACTCACCGCCGCCATGACCAGGCTCGATACCTCGGGGCACGCGGACGAAATCACGCCGCTACTGATCTCGGTCGACCCGGAACGCGACACGCCGGAACTCATCGCCCGCTTCCTCACCCGGTACGACAACCGGTTCGTGGGCTTGACGGGTTCGCGCCCGGCGCTCGCCGAGGCGGCTGCCTCTTTCAAGACTTACCTGCAAACGGCCCCGCCAATGGGAGGCGAGGACTACCAGGTGGTGCATGCCACGACGGTTTACGTGGTCGACCGCCACAGCCGCATTGTCGGCTACATTGCCGGGTCCGGCGATGCCGAAGCCATCGCGGCGGAAGTGCGAAAATTACTCGGGTAGGGCCGTGCCGACGATAGAGACCACCAGCAAATGGGCTGCCGGATTCATGCCGAGCCTCCCGTTCTCGGATAGGGTTGTCGGATGAGTCAAGTTCGCACCCGTTTACCGTTTTCCCGTCGGTCTTTCGCACTTGCCCCGTCTGTCCTGGCCGGCGCGCTTGCGCCTGCGGGCACAGTTGCCGCCACTTCGTCCGGGCCCGAGGTCATGGCCATCGGCAGCGCCCTGATGTTCGCTTTCATTGGCGGTCTGATACTGAACCTCATGCCCTGCGTCTTTCCCGTGCTCAGCATCAAGGCGCTCTCGCTTGTCGAAATGCCGCGTGAAGACCGGCGCCTCGCACGGCAGAGCGGCGCTCTCTACACCGCCGGCATCCTGGTTGCGTTCGCGGCGGTGGGCGGTGCCCTGCTGGGGTTGCGTGCGGCCGGCCAGGCGGCCGGTTGGGGGTTTCAACTGCAGAACCCCGCTTTCAATCTGGTTCTCGGCCTGCTCATGCTGGCCATCGGGCTCAATCTCCTGGGCGTGTTCGAAGTCGGCGGTCGGGTAGCGGGCACCGGGCAGTCGCTCACCGCCGGCGGCGAGCGCAAGGCCGCGTTTTTCACGGGCCTGTTGGCGGTAGTGGTGGCGACACCCTGTACAGCCCCCTTCATGGCCGGCGCATTGGGTTACGCGCTGGTGCAACCGGGAGCGGTCGCTCTCGCCATCTTCCTGTCACTGGGCCTCGGTCTTGCCGCTCCGTACCTGCTGATCAGCCTCGTCCCGGGCCTCGGGCGCGTGCTGCCCAGGCCCGGCCCCTGGATGTCCGGGTTTCGCAATGTGCTGGCGTTTCCGATGTTCGCCACGGGTATCTGGCTGTTCTGGATCATCGGCAAGCAGACCGGGGTGAACGCCATGGCCGTGGCGTTTGCCGCCGCGCTCTGCTTCGGGTTCGCGTTGTGGACCTACGGCCGCTCCGTAGGTTCCGGACGTCCCTGGCGTTGGCGCACGGCTGCCGCGGCAGCACTGATCACGGCTGTTGCAGCCGGTGCGACCGTCGAACGGCCGGAACCGGAAGCCGTCCCCGCGGCCGCGAGCACCGCCGATAGCGTCAGTCATGCCGGTACCCTGGGTCTGCTGCAACTGGAGCAGTTTTCACCCGAGCGGATGACCGGCTACATCGATTCGCAGCAACCGTTGTTCGTCTACTTCACCGCCGACTGGTGCGTGAACTGCAAAGTGAACGAACGCGTCGCCCTCTCCACCGACGAGGTCGGCGAGGCATTCGCCGAAAAGGGCATCAAGGTCCTGGTCGGCGACTGGACCAACGAGGACCCGGTGATCACGGAATGGCTACAGCGCTACGGTAGGGCCGGCGTGCCGCTCTATCTCTATTTCCCCAGGGGAGCCTCCCTGAACGATGCGGCGATCCTGCCCCAGGTGCTGCTTCCCGAAATCGTCATCCAGGCCATCGAGCGGGCGGACGTGCTGCAGCGGTTTGGTACCTCGGACACCCTAAGCTAATATCCCGCGGTTCGCGGCTACCGGGAAGGAGGCAATGCCGGTACTGGAATCGAAGCTCGACGTGCGTGGCGAGGCGTATCGCACCAACAGGGCCGACATGCTCGAGGCGCTCGAGGAGATCCAGGCACTGCTCGACCAGGCGGCGGAAGGCGGCGGGCCCGAAGCCAGGGCGCGCCTGGCCTCGCGCAACAAGATGCCGATTCGCGAGCGGATCGCGCACGTGCTCGACCGCGACTCGCCGTTCCTGGAGATCAGCCCCCTGGCGGCCTGGCGGTCGAACTACACGGTGGGCTCCGGGTTCGTGGTGGGCATCGGCGTCATCGAGGGCGTGGAATGCGTCATTCTCGGCCACGACCCGTCGGTGCGCGCCGGCGCGTTCAACCCGTTCAACGCCAAGAAGCTGATGCGCGGGCTGGAGATATCGCGTGTCAATCGCATGCCCTACGTGCAGTTCGTCGAGTCCGCCGGCGCCGACCTCCGGGGCCAGGGCGGCGGCGACCCGGAAGCGGCAATCCGCCGGGAAGTCGATCACTTCGCGGAATCCGGGCGGCTCTTCTACGAAATCACCGAGCTTTCAAAGCTGCGCATACCTACCATCTCTCTCGTATTCGGCGCTTCCACCGCCGGCGGCGCCTACCAGCCCGGCATGAGCGACTACAACATCTTCGTGAAGAACCAGTCCAGGGTTTTCCTGGGCGGGCCGCCGCTGGTGAAGATGGCCACGGGCGAGGACGCCGACGAGGAGAGCCTGGGAGGCGGGGACATGCATACCCGCGTCTCCGGGCTGGGGGATTACCTGGCCAGGGATGAAATGGACGGCATCCGCATGTGCCGGGAAGTGGTGGCGCACCTGAACTGGCGCAAGCTCGGTCCCGAACCCGATCGTGACTTCGACGAGCCCGTCCACGATCCGGAGGAACTGCTGGGCATCGTCACCAGAGACCTGCGCGCCCCCTTCGACATGCGCGAGGTCATTGCCCGCATCGTCGACGGCTCCCGGTTCGAGGAATTCAAGCCCCTCTATGGCCCCACCCTGGTCTGCGGCTGGGCGGGCATCCACGGCTACCGGATCGGCATCCTGGCCAACAACGGCCCGCTGCTCTCCGAGTCCTCTGAGAAGGCGGCCCAGTTCATCCAGCTCTGCAACCAGATCGACGTGCCGCTGCTGTTCCTGCACAACATCACCGGCTACATCGTCGGCACGGACTTCGAGCAGGCGGGCATCACCAAGAACGGCTCGAAGATGATCAACGCCGTCTCCAACTCCAGCGTGCCGCACATCACCGTCATTGCCGGCGCCTCCTATGGGGCGGGCAACTACGGGATGAGCGGCCGTGCCTACGGGCCCCGGTTCACCTACATCTGGCCCTTCGCGAAGATCGCCGTGATGGGGCCCAAGCAGATGGCCGGGGTGATGAGCATCGTCGGGCGGGGTGCCGCGAAGCGGCGCGGCCTGGATTTCGATGAGGAAGCGGACGCGAAGCGCGCCGAGGTGGTGGAGCACTGGGCGGAAGAGCGCTCCAAGGGGCTTTACGCCACCTCCCGGGTATCGGATGACGGCATGATCGATCCCCGGGACACCCGCATCGTCATCGCCATGTCCCTGTCGGCCTGCTGCAACAACCGCGTCGAAGGCACCAAGGAGTTCGGCACGTGGCGGATGTAGGTGCCATCCTCCCGATATCCAGGCTGCTGGTCGCCAACCGGGGCGAGATCGCACGCCGCATCATCCGTACGGCGCACGAACTGGGCATTTCCACCGTGGCGGTCTATGCCGAGAGCGATGTGGACGCGCCCTACGTCCACGAAGCCGACAGCGCCATCGCCCTCGGCGGCCGCACCTCGGCGGAGAGCTACCTGGATATCGACAAGGTGCTCAATGCCTGCGCGCTGAGCGGCGCCCGGGCCGTACACCCCGGGTACGGGTTCCTGTCCGAAAACCAGGCGTTCGCCCAGGCGGTGCTCGACGCCGGCCTGCGCTGGGTGGGCCCGTCGCCCGAGGTCATCGGGCAGATGGGCGACAAGCTGTCGGCCAAGCGGCTGATGCGGGAAGCGGGCGTGCCGACACTCCAGGCCATCGAGGTGGATGTGCGCACCGACCTTGCCGCCGCCGCCGAACGCATCGGCTACCCGGTGCTGGTCAAGGCGGCAGCCGGCGGCGGCGGTCGCGGCATGCGCATCGTCGAACAGCAGGACGATCTCGCCGACGCCGTGGCGAGCGCCCGCCGGGAGGCAGCCGCCTCGTTCGGCGACGACAGGGTCTTTCTGGAGAAGTGGCTGTCCAGCTCCCGCCACGTGGAAATCCAGATCATCGGCGATACCCACGGTAACCTGGTGCACTGCTTCGAGCGTGAGTGCTCCATTCAGCGCCGGCACCAGAAGATCATCGAGGAAGCGCCCTCCCCCGCCGTCAGCGAGGAAATGCGGCAGCGCATGGGGAACGCGGCCGTCGCCGCCGCCAGGCGGCTGGGATACACCTCGGCCGGCACCGTCGAGTTCCTGGTGAGCGGCAGGGATTTCTGGTTCCTGGAAGTGAATGCCCGGCTCCAGGTCGAGCATCCCGTTACCGAGGAAATCACCGGCCGGGACCTGGTACGCGAGCAGATCCGCATCGCGGAAGGGGAGGAACTGTCCTTTACCCAGAACGACCTGACGATCGACGGCCACGCCATCGAGGCGCGCCTGTACGCCGAGGATCCGGTGAACGGCTTTCTGCCGTCGCCCGGAACCGTGGTCGCCTGGCAGCCCTCTGCCGCCGGCGGAGCCCGGTTCGACTCCGGTGTAGAGAGCGGCAGCGTCATCGGCAGTGAGTTCGATCCCATGATCGCCAAGGTCGTCGCCCACGGGGCGACACGTCGGGAATCCGCATCGCGCCTGGCGAGAGCGCTGGAAACCACGCGCATACAGGGCCTCACCACGAATCGGGACTTCCTGGTCGCCGTGCTGCGCACACCGGAATTCCTTGCAGGAGACACCACCACCGACTTCATCGAACGGGTAGACCCCCCGCGCAGCCGGGAAGTCAGCCGTGCCGAGCGCGTCGACGCCGCCATGGCCGCGGCGCTCGAAAGCCAGGCGCGGCGCCGCGCCGGCGCCAGGATCAACCGCTCGATCCCCAGCGGCTGGCGCAATTCCACCATGCCGATGGAGCGAATCGACTTCCGGATTGCCGGGGAGGATCTGAGCATCGAATACCGGGCGCGCCGGGACGGCCGCTTCCGGGTCGCCGTCGACGGCGGCGAGCGGCTGGCGACCGCCTATACCTGTGGTGAAGGCAGGGTCGACATGGACGTGGACGGCCGCCGCCTCGCATTCGCCGTCGACCGGAACGGCGATACCTGGCTCGTGCACGGCGAGCAGGGTGGCATCGAACTCGAGGAACAGCCCCGGTACCCTGTGCCCGGGCTCGAAGACACCGACGGCGGCCTGCTCGCACCCATGCCGGGCGCCGTGCTCGCCACGGAGGTGTGCGCCGGCGACGCCGTGACCAAGGGCCAGCTCGTCCTGATACTGGAAGCCATGAAGATGGAACACCGCATCAACGCACCCCGGGACGGTACTATCGGAGAACTCCACGTGGCCGTCGGCGACCAGGTGGAGAACGGGCAGTTGCTGGCGACCCTGCTTGACCCGTGACCGGGCTAATGGGACCGGCATACGGTGCAGTACGGTTCTCGCCGCACCAGGACCGGCGAGGCGCCGGCGGGGTCGGCGCGCGGCTCGCGAAGCGAAAACCCCGGAGGCTGGCTGAACCAATGAAGGAACGGGAAACGGAGTAGACGACATGGGTGGAACGGAAGCGACCATTTTCGAAGTCCGGAACGGAGCTGCCTGGATTACCCTGAATCGGCCGGAACGGCGCAACGCCCTCTCCAGCACCCTGGTGACGGAACTTTACGACCACCTCGCCGGTGCCAACGCGGACGATGCCGCCCGGGCCATCGTCATTACAGGCAAACCTCCGGCGTTCTGTTCCGGCGCCGACCTGAAGAACCCGCCCGGCCAGGCCGCGCCCGGCGCCATGGCGGTGCCCTACCCCGATGTGCTGACCGCCATCCTGGAAAGCCCCAAGCCGGTCGTCGCCGCCGTCAACGGCGCGGCTTTCGCCGGAGGATTGGGCCTGGTGGGCGCAGCGGATATCGTCGTGTGCGTCGAGGATGCGCCCTTCAGCTTCAGCGAAGTGCGCATCGGCGTCATTCCGGCGGTCATCGCCGTGGTGTGCCTGCGCAAGCTGGGCACCCACCACGGCATGAAGCTGTTCCTGACCGGCGAGCGGTTCAACGGCACGCAGGCCGTCGCCATGGGCCTAGCGCACCGCGCCGTATCCGGGGACCGCCTGGTCGAGGCTGTCCAGGAAGAGATCGACATGATCGCAATGGGCGGGCCCACGGCGGTGGTGGAATGCAAGAAACTGGTGCGGCGCGTACCGGAACTGTCCATTGCCGAGGGCTTCGCGGAGACGACAACCTGGAGCGCCCGCATGTTCAACGGAGAGGAAGCCGCCGAGGGCATGGCGGCATTCCGGGAAAAGCGGCCGCCCGCCTGGGCCCGGCCAGCGGAGGAAGGAAAGACATGAGCGACATCATCCGCATCGGCAACTGCAGCGGCTATTACGGCGACCGCCTGGCCGCGGCTCGGGAAATGGTGGAGGGCGGCCCCATCGATGTGCTGACCGGCGATTACCTCGCGGAACTGACCATGTCGATCCTCTACAACCAGGTGCAGACCCGCGGCGCGCACCTGGGCTACGTCGGTACCTTCCTGAAACAGGTGCGGGACGTGGCCGAGACCTGCTTCGAGCGGGGCATCAAGATCGTGTCCAACGCCGGCGGGCTGAATCCGAAGGGCATGGCCGCCGAAGTGGAGAAAATCCTCGCAGAACTCGGCGTACCCGCAAAGGTCGCCTACATCGACGGCGACGACCTGCTCGACGACCTGGACGAACTCCAGAGCCGGGGCGAAGCCTTCACCAATCTCGACACGGGCACCGCGCTCAAGGACTCACAGCAGAAAGTGCTGACCGCCAACGCCTACTTCGGCGGCTGGGGCATCAAGGAAGCCCTGGACCGCGGCGCCGACATCGTCATCTGCCCGCGCGTCACCGACGCCGCCGTGGTCATCGGCCCGGCGGCCTGGAAGTTCAATTGGCGGCGCAACGACTACGACGCCCTTGCCGGGGCCCTGGCGGCGGGCCACATCATCGAGTGCGGCGCCCAGTGCTGCGGCGGAAACTATTCGTTCTTCGAGGAAGTGCCGAGTTTTCGGGGTGTCGGATATCCCATCGCAGAGGTCGAGGCCGACGGCAGCTTCACGATCACGAAGCACCCCGGCACGGGCGGCCTGGTGTCGGTCGGCACGGTAACCGCACAGCTTCTCTACGAGATTTCCACGCCCGCCTACCACAACCCGGACGTGATCGCCCACTTCGACACCATGAGCATCGAACAGGCCGGGGCAGACCGGGTGCGGGTCACCGGTTGCCGGGGCAGCAGCCCGCCCCCGACCCACAAGGTGTGCTTCAATACCCTCGGCCCCTGCAAGCAGTCCTTCGAGGTATTGCTGACCGGGCTCGACATCGAGCGCAAGGCGGAGATCCACATCGACCAGATGTTCCACAACATCGGCGGCAGGGAGCAGTTCGACGATGTCGACATACAGCTTGTCCGCACCGACAAGGAGGACCCCGACCACAACGAGGAGGCACACGCGATCCTGCGCGTCATCGTCACCACCGACGACCCTGAGAAGCTCGGGCGCCTGCTGAGCGCCAAGGTCATCGAACTGGGGCTCGCCGCCGTTCCCGGCAACGCCGGCCTGGGCCGCACCGGATTCAATGGCACCCCGGCCATCATCCACTGGCCCGCCCTGGTCGACAGCGGCAAGCTGACCGAACGGGTGCACATCGACGGCGACGCTGCGGACGTGCTGCCCACGCAGCGCCTGGACCTGGAGGAGATCTACTACCAAGAGACCCCGGTGAACATACCTCCGCGCCCGGCGGGTGCAACGGCACGAATTCCCTTCGGGCGCCTGTTCGGTACCCGGTCGGGCGACAAGGGCGGCAATGCGAACTGCGGGGTCTGGGCGCGCAGCGACGATGCCTACGGATTCCTGTACGACTACCTCACCGTCGAGGAGTTCAAGCGCCTGCTGCCGGACATGGCCCCCTACGAGGTGGAACGCTATGACATGCCGAACCTCAAGGCGATGAACTTCTACGTCAAGGGCATACTCGGCACCGGCGCCGTGTCCAACAACCGCCTGGACAAGCAGGCCAAGTCACTCGGCGAGTATCTCAGGGCCAAGCACATCGAGGCGCCGCTGCAACTCGTGTACGAATCCACATAGATGCGAGCCGGGAACCCGGCCCGCCAGGACGCTGACGTTGGAGGTACAACGCCGAATCTCGGGAAAGAGTTCGTATGCGGCGCTTCCCTTTCGGCGCGTTAAGCTCGTCCGAAAGCCTTACGTACTACTGGACAATGTGGCCCTGCGCCGAAAGGGAAGCGCCGTATGCGAACTCGCCGTTGCGACTGGCGATAGTATGTCAAATCACTTTTTCTTTAAAATCAAAGAATTAAAGTATTTTCCATGAAAGTGCCGCCGCTGGCAGGCCTGCCCTGTGGAACGGTGGCCTGGACTGCGGTTATTCGCCGACAGCACGGCTTAGGCTTGCGAACGCGCGGTTGACTAGCAGCCCCGGGTCGCCGTACCGCTCATCGAATTCGGCGGTCGGTTTGGCTGCAACCACAGCCTCCAGATCGGCATCGTCCTCGATCAGCATCGCGATGCGTTCCCGTACCGTCGACAGCATGGTGATGTAATCCGCAAGGCTCCGGTAGTCCGTCACCGGGCCATGGCCGGGAATCACAGTCGTTCCGGCTTCGATTTCCGCCAGCACGGCCGAACAGAATCGGATCATGCCGTCGAGGTCGCCGCCGTTACCGGCATCGATGAAGGGATATCCGGCGTTATTGAAAACATCGCCCAGATGCACGGCATTGCTGCCCCGGAAGATGACCGCCGTGTCCCCGGTGGTGTGGGCCGGGCCGAAGTGAAGGAGGTCGATGCGCTCGCCGTTGAAGTGGAACTGCATGCGGTCGTCGTAGGTGATGACGGGTCGGGCATTCTCCGGGTAGGGTTGCTGTTCGTATTGCAGTGCAACCAGGTCGATCAGGTGTGCACCGGTCATCATCTCCCGCGACTTTGACTGGGAGACCAGCCACACGCCCTTGGGACCCAACGCGAGGTTGCCGTCGGCGTGGTCGAAGTGCCAGTGCGTGTTGATCGCGAAGTCGATGGCGCCGCCACCGAGTTCCGCGATCTTCGCCTCGATCTTCGGAATCAACTGCGGAAACTGGTCGTCGACGATCAGCACGCCGTCGTCGCCGATGCTGGCGGCGACATTGCCGCCCGGCCCGAAAAGCACGTGCAGCCCGTCGCCGACCCGCTGCGACTCGATGACCGCCGCTTCGAGATCCCAGCCGAAGGCCGCCACCATTTCATCCAGGCTCATCCGGTTGTCGGCATACGCCGCGGAACAAGCGAACAGGCTAAGCATCGTCAAGAAAATCCTCTGCATCATCCCGGCTCCGGTATCGGTGCGTGCAACCCGCGCTCCAGTCTACAGGAGCGATCCGGTGTCGTCGGGGCCCATCATGGCCTTGCGGAGTACGGGTAGCGGTGCGCTGCCGAGCGAGAGGAGGGTTTCGTGGAATTCCGTCCACGCCGCCCGGCCGCCGCGGTCGGCAGTCCAGTCCTCGCGCATCTT
>CAZWZH010000020.1:0-6804 GCA_964638775.1 uncultured Pseudomonadales bacterium | reverse complement strand
CCCGACCACTCGGTCACGGAACAGCGTTTTCTCAGCATGGGACTTTCGGCAACGGGACGCTTACTGGTCGTATCCTACGTCGAACGGACCGGCGGCAGGATTCGGATTATAAGCGCGAGGGAAACCTCGCACCGGGAGCGACGTGATTATGAGTCAGGTAGATAAGGACAGGTTGCGGGAGGAGTACGATTTCTCCGGCGGCGTCAGGGGGAAGCACCATGAGGCTTACCGCCAAGGCACGAACGTGGTGCTGCTGGAGCGGGATGTAGCGGAGGTCTTCAAAGACTCGGCGGCAGTGAACCAGGCGTTGCGAGCCATAGCTCAGGTAGCCCGAGACCACGCCAATACCATCTCGGGCCGCTAACGCTTTCCGGTATCAATCGACATCGCGTCGGAATCGCAATCTGGCGTCCCCTATGGGAGTCGAATCGTCACTTTTATTCTTATATTTCAACCAGTTAAAAATCGAAAATGTTTTGGTCCTCCAATTGGCCCCCCAATTGCCGCTTGCTTGGGTTTATCCCTGATCGAGACGCCTAACTTTAGGACAAATCCATAATAATCAATTAGTTATACTCAATGCGCTGAAATTGACCCTGAGACTTAAAGCGCCAATCCAACAGCTCTCGAAATCGACCCGCTCCCGAACTCGCCGAGCGGTAGTCTGTTCCCGTCTCACCGATCGATCCCTGTCTGGAACCACCTGACTATAGTGCGATTGAGAGGTTGGTCAGGTGACCCGTCGGACTCGACAACAGACTCTTCACAACAAGGGGCTCCTCCGATTCGATCCACAGGCGCCAGTTGCCTGCGCCGTCGCCCAATTCGGAGAACACGCCCACCCCGGCGCGGGTTGCGCTCGAAAAACTCGGCGACCGCAGTTGCGACGTCTGTGGCTGCATAGAGAATTCCGCTACTTTGGAGGACCGGGTCTCCTTGCCTGTCGGAGAGGTGGTGGTCGAAGCGCGACAATATCTCCGGGTAGGATCCCAGCCCCAGGGTGGTCTTTCCGCCGTTGATGCGTATGCTCTGCCACCGGGACCTGCGGTAGCCGCACCGCATCCGGTTCCCTGGTTTTCAGCGATGCGATACGCAGAAGAATGAAGGGGCCATCCATGAGTGACGTCAACATACCGAGCGAAACAATCCCGGCCGCCATCGCCGCGAACGTCACCGCGCACCCCGACAACCATTTGCTGGTCAGCGACGAAGTGCGTTTGACATACCGGGAGGCAGACGCCCGTTCGCTGTCCCTGGCCAGAGCGCTACTGGCCTCCAATGTCGGAAAAGGCGCCCGCATAGGATTCCTGTTTCCCAACGGCGTCGAATTCGTGCTGGCCTTCCTGGCGATCACGCGGATCGGGGCGCTGGCCTGCCCGTTCAATACCTTCATGAAGCCCCCGGAACTCGCCCACCAGCTACGCCACAGCGACGTCCAGTTGCTGCTGACCACGCCGGATTTCCTGCGACAGGACTACATCGCCAGCCTCGAGGTGGCGCTGCCCGAACTCTCCCTTGCTCCGTCGACGACGCTGACACTGCCGACCGCGCCGTACCTGCGTGAGGTCGTGGTCGCGGCTCCGTCCGCACCCCCTTGGGCGAGCACCCTCGAGAGCCTGCTTGCCCGCAGCGAGGGTGTTGACGAATCGATCGTGCGTGCCGTCGAAAACAGCGTTTCGCCGGCGGACTGGCTGTGCATGCTGTATACCTCCGGCAGCACCGCCGCGCCGAAGAGTGTCGTCCACACCCAGAACGCCTTCCTCCGCCGGCAGAGAACCATCGCTCAAGCGTTCGGCTATGCACCGGGCGATCTGCTCTACGGCCCCATGCCCTGGTTCTGGCTGGGGGGTATTTCGCACCTTCTGTGCGGCTTTCTGAGCGGCGCCGGGCTGCTGTTCGAACAGCGCTTCCATCCCGCCGACACGCTCGCCCTGCTCGAACGCGAGCGTGCCACGCACGCCACCGGGTGGCCGCACTACGCCACCGCCATGAAGGCCGATCCCAGTTTTTCCAGCCGGGACCTGAGCAGCATGAGGGGCGGCAACCTCTACGACTACCTCATCGACCCCACGCGCGACAGCACACACTACGCCGGCGGCATCGGCATGACGGAGACGGCCGGCCAACACTGCTTCCAGACGTACGAAAAGCTGCCGGAACGGCTCTACGGGGCAACGGGGGTACTCTCGGACGATGTGGAACACCGCATCGTCGACCCGGAAACCGGGCAGATCCTGCCCGACGGGGAGATCGGAGAACTCCAGGTTCGCGGTTTCTCGGTCATGCAGGGCTACTACAAGCGGGAACGGGAAGAAACCTTCGAGCCGGACGGGTTCTTCCCCACGGGCGACCTCGGGATGATACGGGAAGGGCTCTACTTCTTCACCGGCCGCCTGGGCAACATGATCAAGACCTCCGGAGCCAACGTCAGCCCCCCCGAAGTGGAAGCCGAGGCGCGCAACATCCCGGGCGTCCGGGAGTGCATCGTCCTGGGCATCCCCCACCCCGAGCGAGGTGAACTCGTCGCTGCGGCAATCGTTCCCGAACCCGGCGCATCACTCACCGCCGACGACATCGTCGCAGCCCTGAAACCAAGGCTTTCAGCGTTCAAGTTGCCAAAGGTCATCCGCTTTCTCGCCGCGGAGGAGATTCCCTCCCTGCCCACGGGGAAGCTCGATCAACGCGGCCTCAAGCGATTGCTTGCAAACGGAACCTGACCGGTGATCACCTCCGGCTTACCGTTCGCGTAGTGTGGCCCCTGTAGCAGTTTTCGCGCCGAAGTTCGGGATTCGCAATTCCGGGCACGCGGTTCCATACAAGTCGGGAACCCGGAGTGCAGGGACGAGGACGCACAGGAAACAATACCCGCTCTCGGCGCCCGATCGAAGCCTTCAGAATGGGCTCTCAGGCCGGCCAACCGCTGCCGGGAACATCGACCTCCACGGTCTCGATCTTCGACTTGCGTACCCGGGCGAGTTCCTCCGGGCCCGCGTTGATCGTTGTCGGAATGTAGAGCGTCTTCCGGTCCGCCCCGCCCAGCATACAGGCCACGGGAAGGTTCTCCGTCACCTCGACCCGGTCCAGGATCTCGCCGCCGTCGGCAACACGGAGCACACCGCCGGTTCCGGCCGCAACCCAGACGGCTCCTTCGGCATCCATGCAGATGCCGTCGGGCGTACCCTCGACCTCGGCCCAGACGCGCCGGTTGTGGAGGTTCCCCGAGGCGTCCCGGTCGAACGCCGTCAGGCGTCCCCCGACGGTCTCAGCCACAACCAGCGTACGCCCGTCGGCCGAGATCGCGCACCCGTTCGGGAAATCGAGATCTTCGGCAGCGACGCTCACCGAGCCGTCCGCGTCCACCCTTGCGAGTTTTGCCGGTTTTGGCGTATCGCCCCAAGCCGCGCCGAAGTTTCCCACGTAAGCCCTCCCCTCGCCGTCGACCACCATGTCGTTGCAATGGTAGGTGGCGATCTCGCTGAGGTCGGCATGCTCCCTGAGCCCGTCCGGGTCGAGCCGCATGAGCCTGCGGTCGGTCATCGATACGACCAGCAGGCGCCCGTCGGGGAGCCAGCCGAGGCCGGAGGGCTCCCCGGGAACCTCTACCACGGCCTCGAGCGAGCCGTCACCGGCAACACGATAGACCGTATGGGCGTGAAAGTCGGAGAACCAGAACGCGCCGTCGTGCCAACGGGGGCTTTCCGCAAAGGTGAAGCCGCTCTTCCATACCGAAGCCTTGCGTGAATTCAACGGTCACCTCCCAGTCGGCCTACTGTTTCCACCGCGTTATGAACAATTCCCAGTCGCACTCGGCTGTTCTCCAAACGTCAGTGGGTTACAGTGATTCGAAGCATCTTTTGCCGCCCCGCACCGACTTGCCTGCCACGGGCTGGGATGTTTGGGGTCAGAGTCAGTTTATCCATCCGACGCCGAATGTCCTGCCATGGGTAGCGGTGATTGAGTACCTGTCAGGATATCACCAATCAGCCTCAAATTTGCAAAATTCGATAGCTATTGTAATTTTTGTGCGGTAATTTAACGTCAATAGAACAGCATTTTAAGATTCCCATGGAGTACTGGCTCACCGAGCAACAACAGCTCGTTCAGTCGGGTTTTCACGACTTTCTGGCCGGTGAATGCCCTCCCGCACGGGTGCGTACCGCCTACGACACCGACCGGACCTTCGATGAAGACCTATGGAAGGAGTTCGGGCAACTCGGCTTCACCGGAACCTGCATCCCGTCCGACCAGGGCGGTTCGGGCCTCGGCCTGATGGAAGCGGCCCTGGTCTCCGAAGAGCTTGGCCGCCACGCCGCGCCGCTGTTCCTGGAGGGTCACACCCTGGCCGGGCTTGCCATCGCGCTCGGAGGCACAGCATCCCAACAAGAACGCCTGCTTCCCGGGTTGGCGGCGGGCGAGCGCATCGGCAGTGTGGCCCTGTCCAGCCAAGGAAACGGTACGGCATGGTGCGATTGGCACGTCGAACCGGGCGGCAGCAATACGGCATCGGTGGAAACGGTTCCCCTGGGCGACGTTG
This sequence comes from uncultured Pseudomonadales bacterium, assembly GCA_964638775.1. Classification (GTDB taxonomy): domain Bacteria; phylum Pseudomonadota; class Gammaproteobacteria; order Pseudomonadales; family Azotimanducaceae; genus Azophilus. The sequence continues at coordinate 2,270 of CAZWZH010000020.1, read as the reverse complement.
CCGACGTGCTCGTCATCGGCTGCGCAAACGGGCAGCTTGGCGTGCTGGAAACCCGGCAGGCGAACCTCAGCGCCAGCAACTCCAACGGTATCGACCGAAGTCGGAGCCTTTTCAAGGTCTCCTTCGAGGAGGCCGCCGTGGAAGCCCTTCCCCATCTCCCGGGCGAGGCGCTTTGCAGTGCATTGCTCGTCCTGCTGGCGGCAGACGCCTTCGGCGCCGCCGACCGGCTGCTGGCGTTGACCGTCGAGTACGCGAAAACTCGCGAGCAGTTCGGCCAGCCCATCGGCGGGTTTCAGGCCGTCAAGCACGAGCTCGCCGAGTACGCCCTGGCCGCGGTTACCGCGCGCGGGCTCTTCTGGAAGGCGGCCGGGGAATTCGATGAGCAACCGGACTCGGCTGCAAAGAGCGCCTCGATGGCAAAGGCCCACATCACCGACCAGGCCATGCACATTGCCCGGGGTGCGGTCGAACTGCACGGCGGCATTGGATTCACCTGGGAGAGCGACGTACAGCTCTATTTCAAGCGCGCGCTGTTCGACCGCACCTATCTGGGCACACCACGGATGCACCGCGAGCGCTGCGCCAAGCTGTCGGGGTGGAACCGATGAGCAACCCGTACGGACCCGAATACGACGACCTCCAGCAACGCGCCAGGGAGTTCTGCCGGTCGAGCTGGCCGCTTGCCGGGGACGAAGCCGAACTCCCCCATCGCCGGCAGGTCATTCTCTGGCAGAAGCGCGCCATCGAAGCCGGCCTGCTGCACCGTTCGTTCCCGCGTGAATACGGCGGCGGCGGCCTGCCCCAGGACCTCCGGGCAGACATGGTGATCAAGCGCGAGTTCGCCCAAAGCGACGTGCCCTACCTGGAGAGCACCCCCAACGGGCCCATGTTCCTTGTGCCTGCGCTGCTGGAATGCGGCACGGAAGAGCAGAAGCTCGAGTACATCGCACCGACGCTCACGGGAGAAATGGACTGGTGCCAGGGGTACAGCGAGCCCAATGCGGGCAGCGACCTCGCTTCGCTGACCAGCCGCGCCGAACTGACGCCGGACGGCTGGGTGATCAACGGCCAGAAAATCTGGACGAGCAACGCGCACTGCACCAACATGATGTTCGGCGTGTTTCGAACGGAGCCGCGGGAGCCGAGGCATCGGGGCGTCTCCTTCCTGATCGTGCCGATGGACACGCCGGGCATCGAGGTTCGGGTCATCAAGACCATGCACGGAGCCTGCGAGGACATCTGCGAGGTGTTTTTCGACGATGTCCTGATCCCCGCCGGAAACATCATCGGCTCCCGCGGTGGAGGATGGAGCGTTACCAAGAGCGTTCTGAAGTACGAGCGGCTATGGCTTGCCGACACCTCGGTGGTCAGCGGCCAGTTCGCTCACCTGGTGGATCTGGCCCGTCGAACGCCGAAAAACGGGAACCCGGCAATAGTGGATGCGGAGATCCGGCAGCGCCTGAGCCGCATCGAAGCCTGGGTGGCGTGCCAGGAAACGCTCGTCTACCGGTTGATGGCGGCCGAATCGCGAGGGCTTGGCGAGAAGATGGCCGGAGAGATGCAGACCGGCAAGCTCTTGGCCTCGAAAATCCAGGAATCCATTGCGGAACTCGCGCTCGACCTGATCGGCAGCGATGCCCTGGTAGCGCCACGGCCGCGGGATGTGACCACCATGGCGCACCTGCCCAGAACGGTGACCAACGGGCGTTGGCTGAACGCCTACTTCGCCAGTCTCGCCAACACCCTCGGCGGGGGCACCTCGAACATGCAGAGAAACGCCATCGGCGAACAGTTGCTGGGGCTGCCGCGGGACCGGCGCGGACGGTAGTGAGGTCGATTCACAAAGAGGTCTAGTGCTGGAACCATTGGAAAAAAAGGAAAACGCCGTGAGAAAAGCGATCGACCTGTTCGTCAATCCGAACTTTGCCACCGAGAACCTGGAAAACACGATCACGCAGGACGTCAACGAGTTTTATTTCAAGCGCGGCGACGATTTCTTTCAGGATTGCACCATCGACGGACTGCTCGGTGAGATGGACGGCTCCGGCGTCGAGCATTGCGTCCTGACCATCGACCCGGAAAAACCGCCACCGCGGGTTCTCGAGTTCTCGCGGCAGCATCCCGACCGTTTCAGCCTGTGCCCGCTCGTTGACGTAAACCGCCTGCTCGACTCCGTATGGGCGGCCGAAGACCTGCTGAACGCCGAGCACGTGACGCTGTTCCGGGTCATGCCCTCGCTGATGGACAAGCCACCGACACACGCCTACTAC
>CAZWZH010000019.1:0-4914 GCA_964638775.1 uncultured Pseudomonadales bacterium | reverse complement strand
GCCGAAGACGGCCGTCATGTCGAATTCGCTCGGCGGCGCACTGCTGATGCTGGCGGCCTGGCTCGTCGAAGTACTGTTCGGCTATCCGGATTGGCTTTACCGGCGCATCCGGCACCCGGTGGTCTGGCTTGGGGCGCTGATCGACGGGCTTGATCGGTTACTTAACCGACCCACCCTGGGCCGCGCCCAACGCTACATCCTTGGCATGGGGGCGACGCTCACGACGGTCGCGCTTGCAGCTTGCCTGGGCGTGGCGATCTCGGTGCTGTTGCCGGCATCTGCGCCGGGCTACCTGGCCGAAGTGGTTATTGCGTCGAGCCTGATCTGCTCTCGCAGCCTGTACGGGCACATCGCCGCCGTATCCGGTCCCCTGGCGACGGGCGACCTGGCCGGCGCTCGGGCCGCGGTGGCGCACGTGGTCGGGCGGGAGACTGTGGAATTGCCGCCCGAAGGCGTCGCGCGCGCCGCCCTGGAGAGTCTTGCCGAAAGCACGTCCGACGGCGTCGTCGCGCCGCTGTTCTGGGGCGTCATATTCGGTTTGCCTGGCCTTGCGGCGTACAAGGCCGTCAACACGCTGGATTCCATGATCGGCCATCGCGACGCCCGTTACGCGGCGTTCGGAGGCTTCGCGGCTCGCCTCGACGATGCGGCGAACTTCCTCCCGGCGCGACTGACCGGACTCCTGGTCGCGGTGGCGAGTCTCAGGCCCGGGGCCTTTGCCGTCATGTGGCGCGATGCTCGCCGGCATCGCTCACCCAACGCGGGATGGCCCGAAAGCGCGGCGGCCGGCGCGCTGGGCGTGCGGCTCTCAGGCCCACGGAGCTACGGTGGCGCCGAGTCGGCAGAACCCTGGCTCAATGCCCAAGCCGCCGAGCCCGGACCGGACGACTTGCAAAACGGCCTGGCGCTCTACTGCAAGGCGCTGCTCCTGGCCGCGTTGGTGCTGGTCGCTATCGCAACGTTGCAACTGACCCCATGAATCCCGTCGAGCTTCATGGCGGAGCCCTCGATGCCATGAGGCGCCTCTTTCCGGACGCGCCGCAGCCCTGGGTGGACTTGTCCACGGGTATCAACCCCTGGCCCTGGCCTGCCCGGGAAAGCCATTTCGAAGGTCTCCACAGGCTGCCCACAAACGAGGACTACGAGCGCTGCATCGCGGCCATGGCGGCGGCCTTCGGATCGCGGAAACAATCGATTCTTGCGGCCCCCGGGAGCGAATTGCTGATCCGGTTGCTGCCTGGTGTCATCGCACAACGACGCGTTGCCATCCTGGCACCGAGCTATGGCGACCATGCGCGCGTTTGGCGCGCCGCAGGATGCGAAGTGGTCGAAACGCCCGACCCCCTGGCCGAGGCCGACTCGGCGGATGCCGTGGTGATCTGCAATCCGAACAACCCGGACGGGCGACGATTCGAACCGGATGAAGTCGAGGCAGCGCACCGTCGCCTGAACGAGCGCGGCGGCTGGCTCGTCATCGATGAAGCGTTTGCAGATCTTGAACCCGACTTGAGTCGGGCGCAGCAAGGCGGTGCCGATCGTCTTCTGGTGCTGCGCTCCATCGGCAAATTCTACGGACTGGCAGGCCTGCGCCTCGGCGCCCTGCTTGCCTCCGTGGAAGTGCTCGAACGCATGCAGGCCCTGCTGGGCGTCTGGAGCGTGTCGACCCCGGCGCTCGCCATCGGCGCCGCCGCGTACTCGGACCGGGCCTGGCAAACAGCGACGCGGCGCCGGCTTGCGGAGGCGCGGCGGCGCCTCGACGAACTGCTACAGGAAGGACAGTGTCGCGTAGTCGGCGGCACCGATCTGTTTCGATACGTGGAAGTGGCGGACGCCCACGCACTCTGGCAGCAATTGGCCCGCCGGGGGATTTACGTTCGCCGCTTTCCCTGGTCGCCGCGTCACTTGCGCATCGGGCTCCCCGGTAACGCCGACGAGGCGCGTCGGCTCAAGAAAGCGCTCAGTCCTTGAACACCATGGGCAGTCCCGCGACCATGAATTCGACCCTGCGGCAGACCGCCGCAACAGCCTGGTTCAACGACCCCTGGGCATCGCGGAACCCGCGGCCGAGCGGCGTGCCCGGCACCAGGCCCATGCCCACCTCGTTGGATACCAGGATGACCGGCCCGGGAGTCCGGGCGAGAAACCCGGTGAGCGCAGCCGTTTGCACATCCACATCCCGGCCGTAGTGCATCAGGTTCGAGAGCCACAACGTCAGGCAGTCGACGACGACGACTCGATCCGGGGAAGCAGCGGCCTCGAGCGCTTCGACAAGTTCCAGGGGCGCCTCCTCGGTGCTGAATCCCGACCCGCGGTCGCCGCGATGGCACTCGATTCGCTCGGCCATCTCTGCATCCGACGCCTCGGCGGTGGCGACGAAAACCCGCTCCGGAGCCATGTCCCGGGCCAGTTCAAGGGCCCGATGGCTCTTGCCCGACCGCGCACCGCCAACAATAAGTATCGTTTCCATGCCCTCGCCGCCTTTCGTCCTTTACCCTAAGCTTCAACCCTGGTCAGCAGCATTGAGCCCAGCAACTTGATCGTCTCCAGAAACGAAGGAAAACGCAATCCAGGCGAGACTCTACTCTTGCGGTCTCGTTCCCTGAGGTTTGGCAGCATGGAGAGTCTGCTCCATGACGGTTAGCACCGCAGTGCTGAAATCGTTTGGGCTCGCCGGCGGAAAACTGACGCGGTTTGAGTCCGGACTGATCAACAAGAGCTGGCGGGTCGACACACCGACCGGGGAAAGTTTCGTGCTGCAGTGGATCAATCCCATGTTCCCCGCGACCATCAACCACGACATCGACAGGGTCACCAGGCATCTTCGGCACAAGGGCATGCGCACGCCCCTCATCGTGCCGACCAGGGACGGCGAACCGGCGCTGGTGACGGAGGACGAAGTCTGGCGTGTGCTGACGTTCGTTCCCGGTGTGTCCAGGGACCAACTCGAGAATGCCCGCCAGGCCTCTCGGGCCGGCGCCCTGCTGGGACGGTTTCACAGGGCCGTGAGCGATCTCGAACACACGTTCTCAAACCCGCGCCTGGGCGTCCATGATACCGACGCGCACCTGGCCAACCTGGAACGCGCATGCAGTTCCCACAGAGATCACCCGCAATACGACCGGGTGGAGCCGATCGCAGAACGGATCCTGGACCTGGCCGGCCGGCTTCCGGGACTACCGCTGACCAATGAACGAATCGTTCACGGCGACCCGAAGATATCCAATTTCATCTTCGATCCCGACACCGACGATGCCATCAGCCTTGTGGATCTCGATACGGTGGCATTAATGCCGGTCATCCTTGAACTGGGCGACGCGTTTCGTTCCTGGTGCAATCCCCTGGGTGAAGACACGCGGGAAACGACGTTCTCCGTGCCGTTGTTCCGGGCTGCTCTGAGCGGGTACGCGCGCGGAGCCCGGGACCTGCTGTCCGAGGATGAGTGGCGGGTGCTGCCGGCGGCCACGCTGACCATCGCGCTTGAACTGGCTGCGCGATTTGCGGGAGATGCGCTTCAGGAAAGCTACTTCGGCTGGGACGGGACCCGTTACGAGACCGCCTCCGAGCACAACCAGGTTCGGGCCGCCGGCCAACTGCGCGTGGCCGAGAGTGTGCGCACGGAGTGGCATGGGTTGGCAGACGCGGTCAGCAATACGCTAGGTGAAACACGTTAGTTCCAATCGTTCGGGGGGAGACATCAGCCGCTGTGGTCCGTGGCCGCGAGAAAACTTGATCTTCTGGACTCCGCCGAGACTCAGGAGGATCTGCGGGTCCCACCTGGCAACAGATTGGAGGCGCTCGCCGGCGACCGGCAGGGACAGCACAGTATTCGGATCAATGAACAGTATCGCATCTGCTTCCGATTGACCGAGGAAGGTCCATCCGAGGTTGAGATCGTAGACTACCACCGCTGAAACGAGATAAAGGAAATGGTTCGTATACCCACTCACAGAGAACCGACGCATCCCGGCGAAATGCTGCTGCGGGAGTTTCTCGAACCAATGTCACTCACTCAGAGAGAATTGGCCACTGGCATTCGCGTACCGTACCAACGGGTCAATGAACTCGTCCACAAGCGCAGAGGAGTGACTCCCAGCACGGCTCTGCGACTGGGCAAGTTCCTTGGGACCTCACCCTCATTCTGGATGAATCTTCAGCTACGATGGGATCTCTACCACGCAGAGCGTTCCGAGGCTCAGCAATTGGGGAAAATTCGCCAAGTCTCGCTTGCGCTGTAGCGGACATTACCCATGTCGTTGCACTCACGACCTATCGTCCTATTTCGATCCTTGGGGCTGTGTTTGGAGTGCATTACACTTGGCAGGGTACTGGAGAACCAAGAGCGAGAAATTCCATGATTCGCATCAGCGCGTTTTTCTTCCTGTCGATTCCCCTGGCGGCAAACGCTCATCACTCGATAGCCGCATTCTACGAACCGGATGCATCCGGCGAGGTCGCCGGGACCATCACCGAGGTCAATTGGGTGAATCCGCATATCAGTTTCACGGTGGAATCGATCAACGACAACAATGAGGTGGAAACCTGGACGATCGAATCCGGCGCCGCAAACGGCATGACCAGAAACGGGATTACCCGGGATGTGCTCGAGGTGGGAACGGACGTCACCGTTGTCGGACGGCCCTCGAGTCGCGGCCAGATGGCGTTGTATGCTTCATCCGTGCGCCGTGCGGACGGCGAAAGCGTCGCCTTGCGCGGCGTGGGCTCGCGTCCCGACCTGCTTCAGGCGTCGGCGGGGCCGGAGCCTGAAGGGATTTTCCGCGTCTGGTCCCGCGGGCGGGCCTATGGCGATCATGTCAACGACTCGGCCACCGGCTTCGAGCTCCCGTATACGCCGGCGGCCCAGGCAGCCCGGGACCGTTACGACCCGGTCACGGACGATACCGCCCTGAAGTGCAT
>CAZWZH010000018.1:0-2565 GCA_964638775.1 uncultured Pseudomonadales bacterium | reverse complement strand
TCGGTTCCCTTATCGCTTCAGCTCCAGGTCGTTCCGGACGTTCGGCAGCACCTCGGACGCCAGGTATTCGATACGCCGGCTGCCGCTTTCCACCGATTCGCCGGGGAATTGCGCCCAGAAGTGCACATCGGCGATCTCGGGATAGTCCGTGAGCATCTGCGTCAGGTTCGCGACGGCGGCATCGGCATCGCAGAGTTCGTAGAGCCCGCCTGCAATCGCGCTTGCGGCATCCGGAAACAGCGGCACGGATTCGGGCGGCCCGAAAGCGCCCCAGGAGATGTACTGGTTGGTCTGATACAGGACGTGCTTCCCGATTCGCGCTGCCTCCGCCTCGGGGTCCGGGGCCACGATCATCCAGTTACCGGCGCAGATGACGCCTTGGGAGCGGTCCTTCCCCTGCTCCTGCAGGGCCTTGATGTACAGGTCGTGGCCGATGCCGCCGGTTGAGAGAAAACCGTCGCCGATTCTTGCGGCCCGGGCGATCGCCGGTTCCGCCATGCCGCCCATGAATAGCCTCGGCGCCGTAGCGGGAACCGGGGCGACAGGCAGCCCGTCAATCCGGTAGCGCTTGCCCTCGATGGTGACGGGGCTGCCGGACCAGGCTTGGCGGATGATGTCGATGCCCTCTTCCATCAGGCTCGGCCGGTGGTTGAGCCGCCGCCCGAAATAGTCGAATTCCAACGCCCGGTAACCGAGGCCGACACCGAGGTCGAAGCGTCCGCCGGTGAGGATCGATACGGCCGCCGCGTCCTCCGCGAGGCGCACGGGATCGGCCAGCGGCAGCAGCATCAGGTTGGTGCCGATGCGCATGCGTGAGGTGCGCTCGCCGATGGCGGCGGCCAGCACCAGCGGCGAGGGCGTGTAGCCGTCTTCGCAGAAATGGTGTTCCGTCAGCCAGACCGAATCGAATCCGAGGGTCTCCGCCCAGGCGATCTGATCAAGGGACTGGCGGTAAAGTTGCTCGAAGGAAACCGCGCTCGGCGCCGGGTTCCTGAAGTCGTACCAGAGTCCGAAGTTTACACGGCGTTCGCTCATGACAGCCTCCCGGCCAGAAAGTCGAGTAGTACGGAGTGGTAGCGGTCGCGGTCCTCCAGAAACGGGGCATGGCCGCAATCCTCGAAAATCTCGAGTTTGGCACCGGGCAGGGTATTCGCGGCGAATCGCCCTATATCGGCGGGAACAACGCCGTCGGCTCCCCCGGCGACCACCAGCGCCGGGCAGGCGAGAGCGGCCATGGCCTCGCGCTGGTCGAGTTCCGCCAGGGCGGCCAGCGAAGCATCTGCCGCCGGGCTCGCTTCCAGAGCGATCTGCCAGGCCCGCTGCTTGACCGCCTCGCCGACATCTACCGCGAACACGCCGTCGAAGTAGAGGGTTCTGAGGAAGTTGACGCGGTCAGCACGCAAGGCGGCGACCGTCGCCTTGACATCTTCGGGCAGCCCGCCGCAGGCAAATCCTTCCGCCTGCGTGTAGCGCGGCGTGGCGCCTCCCGTCAGCACCAGGCCCCCAAGGCCATTGCCCATCCGCACCGCGGCATCGACAACCACGGCGCCTCCCAGTGACCAGCCGTTCAGCACCGGGCGCTCAAGCCTCAAGTGCCGGCAGAGCATTGCCACGTCGGCCCCGAGCGCTTCGATGGAAACGTCCGTGAAATCCTTGTCAGACTCGCCACAGCATCGGTGATCGTATGCGACGACCCCGAATCCCGCATCGGCAAGCCGTGCCGCGGTGTCGTCCCAGATCCGGCATCCCATGCCCCAACCGTGGGACAGCACCACCGTGCGTTTTCCCGGATGATGCTCGAAATAGATTTCCTTCCCGGATTCAACCCGCAATCTGCCCATGTCCCGTCTCCTGGCTGGTGGTTTGTCTGTCGAATTCGCGCGCGAGCCGCGCCACGGCCTCCCGCAGGGGCTTCAGGCTGAGCGCCAGGCAGGCCGCCGCCACCGCGTAGTTCACCACGGCGAGCGATGACAGCGACAGGTCGATGGCATCCTCGCGCCCGAACACGTAATCGTTCATCAAGCCGACGATGAGCGGCGCCAGCAGATAGGCCAGAAAGTTCACGCAAATCAGGTAGAGCGCGATCATCTGGCCCCGCATCTGGTTGGGCGCAATCGCTCCAAGCGCCGCATTGCTCAAACCCGGCGGCATGGCCATGGTGAAGGTGATGGGCACCAGCAACACCGCTGCCACGAGCCCGCTGTCGAACAGGGGTAGAGCGACGGCAACCGGCCCCAGCACCAGTACACCCCACAACGTGACCCGCATGGGCGCGTCGGCCCCTCCCCTGGCGATCAGCCGACCCGCGTAGTATCCAGCGAATACGCTGCCGACGATGCCGGCCACCAGCGCGACGATGCCGTAGGTCAGGCCGATGTCCGTCCTCGACCAGTCATGCTTGCGCACGAAGAACTCGACCACCCACGTCATGAACGCCCAGCCCTGGATCGCGAGGCACAGGTAGGCGACGAAGTGAAAGGTCAGATACCTGCCGCGAGTCTTGACGAACGCCCAGATCTCGCGGACGGCAAATCCCGTCGCGTGTTCGGAAACCAGGCCTCGCCG
>CAZWZH010000017.1:0-8516 GCA_964638775.1 uncultured Pseudomonadales bacterium | reverse complement strand
CATCCATCCCCGCGCCCCCGGAGCTGCTCGAAGAGATCGGCGGGAACTGTCACGCGGCGGTTGCCGCCTACGGCCACTGAGGCAGTTGCACCTCCGGCACCGTGCGTGACGGCATTGCAATCGCCCGGCTGGGCATTCCGGCGGTATCGCTGGTCACCGAAGACTTCTGGCCCCAGGGTGAGTTCGTGGCGGAGTCCCTGGGCATGCCCGATGCGCCGCGGCTGCGCCTGCCGCACCCTGTCGCGGGCACCGGCGAGGCGAACCTGGGTGCCGTGGCCGATGCCATCGCTCCGAAAATCGTCGAGGCGCTGGCCCACTGATTCGCGGATATAGGTTGCCAATTGAGTCAGGATCGCACCTCGTGGCCGCCGCGGTCCCGTCGGGCCGGGGCACCGTCCCGCTGACGTTTTGACGAGCCTGTTGAAAGCGGTCGACGAAGCGGCCGCCGTGGAACGCCTGCACGACCTTGAGTGCACCGACGGGCTGCCCGTTATCGTGCCGACGGAACCGCGGGTCGCGCGCATGGCGCTGGCCGGCGGCCTCGACCGCGACCTCGTTCTCGGCGAGATGGGGCCGGCCGGGGGAATTGCCACCGTCGAGAAAGTCGCCATTGCCGCCGTCATGGCTGGCTGCCTTCCGGACCACATGCCGGTCGTGATCGCCGCCGTGCGGGCCGTTCTGGACCCGCGCTTCGATCTCACGGAAATGCAGTCGACCACCCACTGCACGGCGCCGCTGATCATTGTCAACGGCCCGGCGCGGTTCTGGTGCGGCCCCATCGCTTCCGGTTTCGGGGCCCTCGGACCGGGCCACCGCGCCAATGCCTGTATCGGCCGCGCGCTCCGGCTCGCCATGATCAACATCGGCGGCGGGCGTCCCGGAACATCGGACATGGCCCTGCTCGGGCACCCGGGCAAGTTCACCTACTGCCTTGCCGAGGACGAAGAGGCGAGCCCGTTTCCGCCGCTGCACGTCGACAGCGGGTTCGAGGCCGGCGAGAGCGCGGTGACCGTGATCGGCGCCGAGGCGCCCCACTCCGTTCTCTTCAGCGGATCCGGCGACGATCCCGAGCGCCACGAAAGGTTGCTGGAAATACTCGCCATCGGGCTTGCCAACCTGGCAACCAACAACGCGGGGCTGAGGGGCGGCGCGGCGGTCGTCGTGCTGAATCCGGAACACGCCGCCATCCTGGCCGATGCCGGCCTGTCCCGGGTTCAGGTCGCCGAGCGCCTCTGCGCGCTTGCAAGCTATCCGGTGGCCGAACTCGCACGCTACGAACCGACTTTCGCGGGCAAGCCCGGAACCCGGGAACCATTGCCCTGTTTCAGCAGTCCAAGCGACATCATGATCCTGACCGCCGGCGGTGCGGGGCTTTATTCCATGGTCATGCCTACATGGTGCGCCGGGCCCCACAGGAATCGCGCCGTACAGGCCAGGATCGACACGGATCAGTACTGCGAGGTGCCCGGTGCGGACGAGCAGGTTGAACCACCGGCAACCCGATGAGTGAAACAGCGCTCGTCCCGGAGTCGGACCTTGCGGGATTCAGCTTCGAATGCCCGCCGCCCGGATTCGTCGCCGACCCGTTTCCATGGTATGCGGCGCTCCGGGAAGGGCGGCCCGTGCATCGCCTCAGCGACGGCTCCTGGCTCCTGACGAGGCACGCGGACTGTGCCGCCGTCTACCATGGCAATGCCTTCAGTTCCGACAAGCAGAACTTCTTCCGCCCGAAATTCGGCGAATCCCCGCTCTACGAGCATCACACGACGAGCCTGGTGTTCAATGATCCTCCCTACCACACGCGTGTTCGGGAGATCCTGGTCAACGCGCTCAAACCGAAGAACATCCAGCCCGCGGTGGCCGCCCTGGAACACTTCGTCACCAAGCGCATCGCCAGCTTGCGGGAACGCCGGGAATTCGACGCGATCGAGCACTTCGCGGCCGCCGTGCCGGTGGAGATCATCTGCATCCTGCTGTCGGTTCCGGCCTCGGAGCGCGCCCATCTCAGGCGCTGGTCGCTGGCCATTCTCGGCGCGCTCGAGCCCGCGATCTCGCCGGAACAGGCGCGCATCGGCAACGAGGCCGTGGGGGAGTTCATGGCCTACCTGCGCGAACTCATCGCCTACCGGAGGCGGCGGCCGGCGCCGGAGCGCTACAACGTGCTGAGGTCACTGGTGCGGCAGGCGGACGGCGGCGATCTCAGCGAAGCGGAACTCCTGCATAACTGCATCTTCCTGCTGAACGCCGGGCACGAGACCACCACGAACCTGATCGGCAACGGCATTCACATGCTAGCCCTTAACGGCGATGCGCGGCGGCGACTGCGCGAGCGTCCGGCATCGATCCGCCAGGCGGTGGAGGAGATTCTCCGCTATCAGAGCCCGGTGCAATTGGGGAACCGACAGGTCACCGCGCCCGTCACCATCGGCGGGCGCCACTTCCGGCCCGGTGACCAGATCACGCTCAGCATCGGCGCCGCCAACCGCGACCCGCGCGCCTTTGCCGACCCGGAGACCCTCAAAATCGACCGTACGCCGAACCGTCACCTCGCCTTCGCGGCAGGTATCCACCAATGTGCCGGCATGTCACTTGCCCGCATCGAGGGCCGAATCGCCCTGGGCGCGTTTTTCGAAGCATTCGACGCACCGGAAATCCGCATCGACCCCGACTACCATCCCAGGCTCAGGTTCCGCGGTTTGAAAGCACTCGAGATGCGCGTATGAAAACGGCCTACCTGAACGGTTTCGGCAACGAGCATGAGTCCGAATCGCTGCCGGGCGCCCTGCCCCGCGGCCGATTCAGCCCGCAACGGCCCGCCTACGGGCTCTACGCCGAGCAGTTCAGCACAACGGCCTTCACCGTGCCGCGCGCCACCAACCGGCGCACCTGGTTCTACCGTATCCGCCCGTCGGTGCTCCAGGGCGGCTATCGGCCCATCCCTCACGATCGGCTGAAAACGGCGCCGTTGGTCGGACGGAATCCGCCGCCGGACCCACTGCGCTGGGACCCCCTGGAGATACCGGACAAACCCGCGGACTTCATCGATGGCCTCGTAACCCTGGCGGCCAACGGCGACTGCGCCGGCCACACGGGCATCGGCGTCCACGTCTATCTGGCCAACCGTTCCATGGCCGACCGTCATTTCTGCAACGCCGACGGCGAGCTGCTGCTGGTGCCCCAACTCGGCGAGCTGATCCTGCACACGGAATGCGGCGTGCTGGAGGCCGGCCCCGGCGCCATCGCCGTTCTGCCGAGAGGCATGAAATTCCGTGTTGAACTGGCTGCGAAACAAGCCCGGGGTTACCTCTGCGAAAACTACGGCGCGCCTTTCGAACTCCCGGAACGCGGACCCGTGGGTGCGAACGGCTTCGCCAACGACCGCGACTTCGAGTACCCGGCCGCAGCATTCGAGGACCGGGAAGGATCGTTCGAACTCATCACCAAGTTCGCCGGCAACCTGTTCGCCACCGAACTCGACCACTCGCCACTGGACGTGGTGGCCTGGACCGGCAACTCCGCGCCTTACCGCTACGACCTGGCCCGTTTCAACGTGATCGGCTCGGTCAGCTTCGACCACCCCGACCCCAGCATCAATACCGTACTGACCTCCCCCTCTCCCGCGCCGGGCGTAGCCAACGCGGATTTCGTGATCTTCCCGCCACGCTGGACCGTCGCGGAGAACACCTTCAGGCCGCCCTGGTATCACCGCAACGTGATGAGCGAGTTCATGGGCCTGGTGCGGGGCGTCTACGACGGCAAGGCGGAGGGTTTCCTGCCGGGCGGCGCGAGCCTGCACAACAGCATGACCCCGCACGGCCCGGATACGGCTACGTTCGAAGCAGCGAGCCAGGCAAAACTCGAGCCCAGCTATCTCAAAGAAACGCTGGCTTTCATGTTCGAGTCGTCACGCGTCATCGAACCGACCCCCTTCGCGCTCACCACCCAGGCCCGGCAAGCAGACTACGCCGATTGCTGGCGTGGACTGAAAAAACAATTCACCGGTCTCGCCGAGTAAATTCAAAGGGTTGCAGTTTGTTCCGCGCGATTCGGCAACCCGGCGCCCCGAGACGAGGGCGTGGGACGTACGAAGCCGAATCTCGGGAAAGAGTTCGTATGCGGCGCTTCCCTTTCGGCGCGTTAAGCTCGTCCGAAAGCCTTGACTGCAGCAGGATGACGTGGCCGTGCGCCGAAAGGGAAGCGCCGTATGCGAACTCGCTGTTGAGCTTACCGATAGTATGTCAAATGAATTTTTCTTTTAAATCAAAAGGTTGAACTTTGTTCCATGAAACAACGGCATTGGTGCTTCAGCCTTCGTCGGCGAGTCCCCGGATCACACCGTACGTACGTAGCGGTCGAATGCGGAGAATGACGCGCCCTTCCCGATCGAGCCAACCTTCCAAGTCATCCGGTTCCTGATAGGGCGTGTCGCTGATGGCGGCAAACACCAGTTTGGTCGCGGGCACCAGATCGGTCCGCTCGATGCTGCACGACCCTTCCACGGCGACGAAATCGAACGGTTCCCGGGCGCTCAGAATGCAGAGATTGACCCGCTCGTCCCGGGCAATGGAGTCGTGCTTGAAGGTCGCAGCCCGGGTACTGACCACCAGTTCGTCACCATCCGTCGCGTAGGCCACCAGCGAACTGACCGGCGCGCCGGTGCGCCTCAGGCTCGTCAGTACCGCCCACCGGTGCTCCCTGATGAACGCCTCCCAGCCGGGATCGCCCGAGATCAACCGCCGCCCCGCCCCATCCGGTCACGCAGCATCCCGGCATTCACCCGCTCGCGCAGGTTCTTGCCCGGCTTGAAGTGGGGAACGTACTTGCCGGAAAGGCCCACGGACTCGCCCGTCTTGGGGTTGCGCCCGATCCGCGGGGCCCGGTAGTGCAGCGAAAAGCTCCCGAATCCGCGGATCTCGATGCGCCTGCCCTGCGCCAGGGTCTGGGACATGTGCTCGATCATCGTCTTGACGGCCAGCTCAATGTCCCGCACGGGAAGCTGCGCCTGGGTGACGCCGATCTTCTCGATAAGTTCGGACTTGGTCATCGCGTTGGTTTTCAGCCCTCTTTTTCGTCGTCGTTCTGTCGATCGCGCTGGCGGTTGCCCATCTGCGCCTTGATCAGGTCGCCGAGCGTGCTCGAACCCGCACGCGTGCCTTCCTGCTTCCTGTGCTCCTTGACGGCCTTGCGTTCCTCGTCGATCTGCCTGGCCTTGATGGAAAGCCCGATCACGCGATTCTTGCGGTCGATGCTGATGATCTTCACGTCGAGTTCCTGCCCTTCGGACAGTTCCTTGCGCGCGTCCTCCACCCGGTCGAAGCCGATTTCGGACGCTTTCAGAATGCCGATGACATCTTCCGCGAGCCTCACCTCCGCTTCCTTGGGTTCCAGGGTCATCACCACGCCCTTGACGATGGAGCCGCGCTCGTTGGCGGCCACGTAGTCGGTGAACGCATCCTCGTCGAGCTGCTTGATGCCGAGCGAAATGCGCTCGCGATCCGGGTCGATGGACAGGATGACCGTCTCGATCTCCTCGCCCTTGCTGTAGCGCCGCACCGCCGTTTCGCCGGACTCCTTCCAGGATACGTCGGAGAGATGCACCAGGCCGTCGATGTCGCCTTCGAGCCCGATGAAGATGCCGAAGTCCGTGATTGACTTGATCGTGCCGGTGACGCGCTCCCCCTTCTTGTGGTTGACGGCGAACTCTTCCCAGGGATTGGGCCGGCACTGCTTGATGCCGAGCGAAATCCGCCGCCGCTCCTCGTCGATGTCGAGCACCATGACTTCCACTTCGTCGCCGGCGGTGACCACCTTCGAGGGGTGGATGTTCTTGTTGGTCCAGTCCATCTCGGAGACATGGACAAGGCCTTCCACGCCCTCCTCGATTTCCGCGAAGCACCCGTAGTCGGTGAGGTTGGTTACCGTGGACATCACCCGGGAGCCTTCCGGGTAGCGCCGCGTCAGTTCCACCCAGGGGTCGTCGCCGAGTTGCTTCATGCCCAGGCTCACCCGGTTCTTCTCCCGGTCGAACTTGAGGATGCGCACCTCCACCTCGTCGCCGACGTTGACCATCTCGCTGGGATGGCGGATGCGCCGCCAGGCCATGTCGGTGATGTGCAGCAGGCCGTCGACCCCGCCGAGGTCGACGAACGCGCCGTAATCGGTGAGATTCTTGACGATGCCCTTGAGCGTCTGCCCTTCCTCGAGGGAGGCCAGCAGTGCCTCGCGCTCTTCGCTGTTCTCCTGTTCGAGCACCGCGCGCCGGGAAACCACGACGTTGTTGCGCTTCTGGTCGAGCTTGATGACCTTGAATTCCAGGGGCTTGCCTTCGAGATGCGTCGTCTCGCGCAACGGCCTGATATCCACCAGGGAACCGGGCAGAAAGGTGCGGATGTCGCTGATGTCGACGGTGAAACCGCCCTTCACCTTGCCGTTGATGACGCCGGAGACCACCTCGTTGTTCGAGAAGGCTCCCTCGAGCATCTGCCAGGACTCCGCCCGGCGGGCCTTCTCGCGCGACATGCGGGTCTCGCCGCTGCCGTCGTCGACGATTTCCATGACAACCTTGACCTGGTCGCCGATGGCCAGGCTGAAGTCCCCGGTTTCGTTCAGAAACTGGCTCTTGGGGATGTTCCCTTCCGATTTGAGTCCGGCGTGAACGACAACCCGTTCGTTGTCTATGTCCACCACCGTTCCGGTGACGATGGAACCGGGTTCCATCTCTCTGGTTTCAAGGCTCTCCTCAAACAGCTCCGCAAAACTTTCGCTCATCTAGTGGCAATCTCCTGTCGCCGCGGTGGCCGGTGCGGCCTCAACGTGCGACAACTCCTGGTTGCACGGGCCTTGCGGCCCATTGGTTGACGTCATGCGCGGGGCCGCTCATCGCTCAAGGCCACGCTCGCGCACCAGCGCAAGCGCTTGCCCGAGCACCTCGTCGAGGTTCATGGCCGTGCTGTCGATGACGACGGCATCCCCGGCCGGTTTCAACGGTGCGGCAGCGCGCTCCCTGTCTCGCGCATCCCGTTCGTGGATGCCGACGAGAAGGGCGCGAAAACTAACATTCAAGCCTTTGTTTTTCAACTGTTTATTACGGCGCTCCGCGCGAATCTCCGGGTTCGCGTCCAAATAGATTTTCAATGGCGCGTCCGGGAACACCACCGTTCCCATGTCGCGGCCGTCGGCAACCAGGCCCGGCGGCCGCCGCGCCGCGCGCTGGCGGGAAAGGATGGCGCTGCGCAATTCCGGGTAGGCGGCGATGGTGGATGCGGCGGCGCCCACCGGCTCCGAACGTATGTCCAGGCCCGGCGTATCGCCGGAAACGGCGGAGTCGGCGCCCGCGAAACGGAAATCGAGGCGCGCCGCCAGCCCGGCAAGCCCTTCCCGGTCTTCCAGGCTCATGCCCCGTTCGAGAGCCGCGGCGGCAACGAGCCGATAGAGCGCGCCGCTGTCGAGGTGGCGCCACTGGAGCGAGTCCGCGAGGAGCGCGGCCAGGGTGCTCTTGCCCGACCCGCCGGGACCGTCCACGCAGATGACCGGCGCGGCCGGATCGCCGCAGTCAGGCGCCATCGAACTCGCGGCGACGGGTCGCCGCCGATTCGAGCAGGGTGCGAACCGCCTCGGTGTCGTCACGGCGAATGGCGGTCTCCAGCTCCCTGATCTCGTGCCGGCAGGCCTTGAGAGCCGCCATCAGCGGCGCCTTGTTGAGCCTGAATATCTGCTCCCAAAGCGTCGGGCTCGATGCCGCGATGCGGGTGAAATCGCGGAAGCCGCCTCCCGCAAGAGACAGCATGGACGGCTCCACGCCATTCATGTAGGCGAACGAAAGCAAGTGCGGGAGGTGGCTGGTAACCGCGAGAATCCGGTCATGTTCCTCGACGGTCATTGTCCGCACATGTGCGCCGACCGCCCGCCACATGACCTGTACCACGCCGGTCGCCGACGCGTCCGTTTCCGGCTCCGGTGTCAGTATCACGGTCTGATCGTGAAACAGGTCGATCTCCGCCTCTTCGGGACCGCTGCGTTCGGAGCCGCAGACCGGATGTGACGGCACATAACGCGGCGGCAGGCTCCTGAGTCTTTGACGCACTGCCTTGACGATGGGCTGCTTGACGCTCGCCACATCGAACACCACCCCCGGATGATCGGCGAGGTCGCACACCCAGGTCGCCACCTGATCGCTCGGCGGCGCCAGCAGTACCGCCGCCGCATCGTCCGGCACCCGATCCACGGCAGCGTCCACCAGGCCCAGATCCAGCGCCTTGCGAGCCCGCGCCCGGTGCTTGTCAAGGCCCACCACTTCCGCGAACAGGCCGTGATCCGCGGCCGTCCTCGCAAAGGAACACCCGATGAATCCGGTACCGACAATCGCCAGTTTCACGGACCTTCCCTGTCGCTAGCCCGACCTAGTCATGAATAAACTACTGCGGCCGTCAATAGCAGCGAAATCACTGGGCGTGCTCCCGCCGCGTGCTCAACGTGCTGTAAGCACGCCTGCGCGCGCTCTGGTCCGCGCCACCCAG
>CAZWZH010000016.1:0-34537 GCA_964638775.1 uncultured Pseudomonadales bacterium | reverse complement strand
AGGTGTGCGGTGCGGGTATCCGGCACCTTTAAAGCACCCCTGCACCCTCGAATTCCACGACAACGCGTCCGCTTGGCGTGCCGGATACCCGTACCGCATACCTGCTCTCGGTGCCCGATCGAAGCAATCTTTTGGCACGCTTATTCCAAAAACGATATTTAATTCAATCGCTTGAGAAATTGTTCGATGCAAGCTAAAGGGATTGTTCCTGGAACTGTTCCTGCAACCGCCGCATCCCATGCAGCCATCGATCGTAGTCGGACGTCTTGCGGCGAATGTACTCGGCAACTTCCGGGTGCGGCAGCACGAGAAACCGCTCTTCCCTGAGCGCCTCGACAACGGCGTCCGCCGCCTGCTCCGGTTCGATCATGCCGTCCACCGCAGCCACTCCGGGCCCGTCCGCGGTCATGGCGGTGCGCACCGCCTGCGGACAAAGCACGGAAACCTTGATGCCCTGCCGGCCGTGGGTGATGGCGATCCATTCCGCCAGGGCGACCGCCGCGTGCTTGGTAACCGCGTAGGTGACCGACCCGATCTGCGACAGCAGCCCGGCGGCCGAGGCGGTATTCAGCAGGTAACCGCCGCCGCGCCCGATCATGCGCGGCACCAGGTGGCGCGCCGCCCAGACGTGCGCCATGGTGTTGACCCGCCAGATGGCGTCCCACACCTCGTCCGGCTCATCGAGTTCCCTGCCGATGCTGATGCCGGCGTTGGAGCAGAACAGGTCGATCGGCCCGATCTCGCTTTCCGTCGCATCGATGAGATCGACGATGTCCTGTTCCACGCCGACATCGACCCGGCGGCTGGTGCCGCCGATGGACGACGCCACTGCGGAGGCGCCGTCGCCGTTCAGGTCAGCCACCACCACATGCCGGGCGTCCTCTGCCGAAAAGCGCTCGCACATCGCCCTGCCGATCCCGCTGGCGCCACCGGTAACGACGACGACCTTGTCCGCGACTTCCATGCGTGCTCCCAGATTATTGAATCGGAGCAACGGTAGACGTTTCCGGCGCCCGGCACCAGCGATGCGCCGTCCGACCTTTGCACGGCCGGGATCACTGCTGCATGCAAGTCGTGAACCCGGCGCGCCGAGACGAGAACGAGGAAGGAACAGCCGACCGCTGGGAGAGAGTAGGTGTGCGGTACAGGCATCCGGCACCTTTAAAGCACCCCTGCGCCCTCGAATTCCACGACAACGCGTCCGCTTGGCGTGCCGGATGCCTGTACCGCATACCTGCTCTCGGTGCCCGATCGAAGCAATCTCTTGGTATATCTATTCCAAAAATTAATTTCAAATCAATAACTTGAAAATTTTTCTATGAAAGGCGGTGTTGCACTTGGATTCCCGATCGATGCGCCTTTATGCTGTCGCCTTCGCCCGCTGCCCTCGATGGGTGTCCACTCTGCAGTCGACGGAGTCTCCATGGCTTTGATCAGCATCTTCCTGTTGGGATTCCTCGAAATCAGCTTCCCGCTGCCGATCGTCATCGCCATGGACGGGCCCATGGAGCCCGCGTTCCTGGTCATTGCCGTTTCCGGAACGCTCGGAACGCTGTTCTTCGTCTACCTCTCGCAGCCCATCAGGCGCTGGCTGGTGCGGCGCTACGGCATGGATAGCGTGCTGTTCACCCGTACCGAGCGGTTCCTGGTTCGCTACGGGGCGATTGGGGTCGGCCTGCTCGCCCCGATGATACTGGGCCACGCACTGACCGCGGTCGCAGGCGTGGTGCTGGGCGCCCCGGCCAACAAGCTGGCGTTCTGGACGATTGCGGGCGTCTGGGTGTGGACCCTGATTTACTATGTCGCTTTCCTGACCGGAGGGTCGCTGATCTCAATGGGCGGCTGAGCGGCAATCGACATGTTCACTCTTGACGAACTGGAACAGGCCAGCGCCCTGATTGCCCCGCAGGTTGCGCCAACACCGGTCTATCGCTGGCCGGGGCTGTGCAGCCGTGCCGGCTGCGAAGTCTGGCTCAAGCACGAAAACCACACGCCGATCGGCGCGTTCAAGGTGCGGGGCGGCCTCGTGTATCTGGACGAGTTGTCGCGCGGCCCCGGTTTGCCGCGCGGTATCGTCACGGCCACCCGGGGCAACCACGGGCAGAGCATCCCCTTCGCCGCGCGCCTGTACAACGTGCCGGTAACGGTGCTGGTGCCGGAGGGCAACAGCGTGGAAAAGAACGCGGCGATGCGGGGCTGGGGGGCCGAGGTAGAGGTGCACGGCCGCGATTTCGACGTGTCGCGGGTGGAGGCCGGACGGCGCGCCGAGCGGGAAGGGCTGCTTTTCGCGCCGTCGTTCCACCCGGCCCTGGTGCGGGGCGTGGCGACCTATGCCCTGGAACTGTTCCGCGCGCTCGAGGATCTCGATGCGGTGTATGTGCCCATCGGCATGGGCTCGGGAATCTGCGGGCTCATTCGCACGCGCGACCTGCTCGGGCTGAAGACGGAAATCGTCGGCGTAGTGGCTGCGGAAGCTCCGGCGGTGGCCCTGAGCCTGGCCGCGGGGCAGATCGTCGAAACCAACTCTGCGGACACCTTTGCCGACGGCATGGCCTGCCGGGTGCCGATGCCGGAGCCCCTCGCCATCATGGAGAACGGGGCTGCGCGGGTCGTTCAGGTCTCCGAGGAGGAGATCGCCGCTTCCATGCGCGCCCTCTATGCCGACACCCACAACGTCGCGGAAGGAGCGGGCGCCGCCGCCTTTGCTGCGCTCATGCAGGAACGGGGCCGGCAGCGGGGTCGGCGGGTCGCGGCGATTCTCACCGGCGGCAACGTGGATACGCATGTATTTCGGACCGTGCTCGCAGGCGATGTACCCCTGGTTGGTTCGACGCGGTGAGAAACCGTTGGCCTGGGATTCGTGGCGTTGCGCTCAAAGCGGTGGTCGGGTTGGCGATGAGCGCGCCCGCCGTCGCCCTGCTGACGGCGAATGCATTAGAATGCGGTCACGCCTTCCCGGTCCGGCGCAATCGAGACGCCTGCGCCGGTTCGCGGTAACGCTTTCTGCGGGAATAGCTCAGTTGGTAGAGCCCTTGCTTCCCAAGCAAGATGTCGCGGGTTCGAGTCCCGTTTCCCGCTCCAATACAATTCGGGGCCGAATGGCCGCATGGGCGAACGGATAAACGGATGTACCGAAATCTTCTGGCTGCAACGCTAGTTGCGGCGACCCTGGCGCTGCCCGCGGGCGTGGGCATGCGCGCCAACGCGGCACTGCCCCTCGAGCTTCCCGGCGGCCAGGAGCTGCCGACCCTGGCGCCGATGCTCGACCGGGTCAATCCCGCCGTGGTGAACATCGCCACATCCACCACCGTGCCGGTGCGGAACCCCCTGTTCGAAGACCCCTTCTTCCGCCGTTTCTTCAACGTGCCGGACCGGCAGCGGTACCGCCAGACCCGCAGTGCCGGCAGCGGCGTGGTCGTGGATGCGGGGCGGGGATACATCGTCACCAACAACCACGTCGTGCAGCGTGCCGACAACATCGATGTGACCCTCTCCGACGGCCGGCTGCTGGAGGCGACGCTGGTGGGCAGCGATCCGCAGGTCGACCTGGCGGTGTTGAAGGTGGAACCGGACGAGCTGGTGGAAATCGGGTTTGGCGACTCCGACAGCCTGCGCGTCGGCGACTTCGTGGTGGCGATCGGCAATCCGTTCGGGCTCAACCAGACGGTCACCAGCGGCATCATCAGCGCGCTCGGACGCAGCGGCCTGGGCATCGAAGGCTACGAGGATTTCATCCAGACCGATGCTTCCATCAATCCGGGCAACTCCGGTGGCGCGCTCGTGGATCTGAACGGCAGCCTTGTCGGCATCAATACGGCGATCTTCGCACCGTCCGGGGGCAACGTCGGCATCGGTTTCGCCATTCCCGCCAACATGGCCCGGGCGGTCATGGGGCAACTCATCGACCACGGCGAGGTGCGCCGCGGGCACCTGGGCATCGTCGTCCAGGACCTGGCGCCGGAACTGGCGGAAGCCTTCGACGTGGACTTCCGGGAAGGGGTTCTGGTGGTGGAAGTCATGCCGGAAAGCTCGGCGGAAGCCGCGGGCCTCGAGGCGGGCGACATCATTACCCGGGTGCGCGACCGTGAGGTCAGCAACGTGGATGAGTTCAAGAGCCAGACGGCGACCATCTTCATCGGCGACGAGGTCGACCTGGCGGTGCTGCGGGACGGCCGGTCCAGGACGCTCGAACTCAACGTCAAGGAGGACGATCTCGAAAAGGTGCGGGGCTCCCGGATCGACCGGCGTCTTTCCGGCACCGAATTGCAGAACTTCCGCGACCAGGAAGAAGTCGGCGCCGGCGTGCTGGTGACCGGCGTGGAAGCGGACAGCAAGGCGGCCGGGGCGGGCCTGCGGCCGGGCGACGTGATCGTCGAAGTCAATCGCAAGGCCATCCGCGACCTGCGCAACCTGCGCGAAGCGGCGCGGCTGAACACGGAACAGATTCTGCTCAGGGTTTACCGTTCGGGACGGTTCGGATACATCGGCATTCGCTGATGGGTATCCGGCCGGCGAGTCAGTCGAACATGATGATGTTGCGCGCAACCTCGCCGGTCTTGAGCTGTTCCAGGGCCTCGTTCACCTGTTCCAGGCGGATTCGCCCGGCGATCATCCTGTCGAGGTGCAGCTTGCCCTGCAGGTAGAAATCGATGAACCGGGGCATGTCGACCCGGAACCGGTTGGAACCCATGTTGCAGCCCTGGAGTTTCTTCTCGCCCAGGAATTCGGGGCCGTGAATCTCCACCATGGTGCCGACGGGGATCATGCCGATGACGGTGGCGGTGCCGCCGCGGCGCACCATCTTGAAGGCCTGCTGGGTTGTCTTGGGCAACCCGATGGCTTCAAAAGAGTAGTGCACGCCGCCCCCGGTGAGTTCCCGAACGGCACGGACCGGGTCGGCCTCCGCGGAGTCGATGGTGTCCGTCGCGCCGAATTCCTTTGCGAGGTCCAGCTTGGCGGGTACGCGGTCGATGGCGATGACCCTGCCGGCGCCGGCGATGACGGCGCCGTTGATGGCCGAAAGCCCCACGCCGCCGCAGCCGATCACCGCGACGCTGCTGCCGGGTTCCACACCCGCCGTGTGGATCACTGCCCCGATACCCGTGGTCACGCCGCAGCCGATCAGGGCGGCCAGGTCGAAGGGCATGTCTTCGCGGATCCTGGCGATGGCGTGCTCGTGGACGAGCATGTATTCGGCGAAGGAGGAGAGGTTGAGGAACTGGGCGACCGTTTCGCCGTTCTTCGCAAGACGCGGCTCCTCATCGGCGGCGCGCTGCAGTTCCGGTTCGAAACAGAGCGCCATGTTGCCGGTCAGGCACTGCTCGCAGTGCCCGCAGAAAGCCGACAGGCAGGTAATGACGTGGTCCCCGGGTTTGACGTAGGTCACCATGCTGCCTACCGCTTCCACCACGCCGGCCGACTCATGGCCGAGCACCATGGGCAGTGGGTGCGGCCAGGAGCCGTCCTGAAAGTGCAGGTCGGAGTGGCATACGCCCGCCGCCCGGGTGCGCACCAGCACCTCCCGGGGCCCCGGGTTGCCGTGCTGGATGTCTTCGATTTGCAGCGGTGTGTTGACTTCGCGCAGTACGGCGGCTTTCACTGTGCCTCCCGTCGGGACGGTTCAAGGGTCCGGGCGGAAAGTTTGCCAAACAGCCTGGGTGATTGCTATCTCGACAAGCCCCGCACAACCTGCGTTCCGGCGCGCCCGGATTTCTGCGGCGGGCATCGTCGCGCTCTGCGTGCTGGCCGGTCTTTCGGCGAGCCCGGCACGCGGCTACGAATCGGACATCCACCAGAAGCTCACCTTCGTTGCGGCCAAGCTGCTCAATCGCTGTGTCGAAGGGTCCGGGGTGCCGGGGGTGAATGCCCTGCAGGTGCGCATCATCGCCAAGGCCAACACGCGGCAGGCGGACGCCAACCTGTTCGTGCGCATGTTCCGCTGGAACTACTACGACCGCAGCGGCGTCGGCGACCGGGACATACTCTGGGTTATCGATACGCGCTTCCACGAGCATTTCGACGAGGTGGTCCGGCGCGTCGGGGCGGCTGAGCAAGCCAGCGACCGTTACAAGGAACTCGGGCGCATCGTCGGCTACGTGCAGGACGTCACCTCGCCGCCCCACGCGGTGCCGGTCTACGCCACGCGCTGGTGGCGCCTTGCCCTCAAGGACCGCTTCGACCGGTACCCGGTGGACGAGGACGCGGTTTCCGGGCTGGTTGAAGCAAGCTGCGACGAGGTAACGAAACCGGCGCCCGATTTCCACGCCGTGCTCGAAGAGGCGGCCCGGGATACGCTGGCGGCCGTAAGGGAGCCGGTCACCGGCCTGCCCGTAACCTGGGAGGTTTTCTGGAGACCGGATGAAGACCCGGGAAAGTTCGGCTCCTATGGCCCGGCCGGAAACAAGTTCGGGCGCGATGCGCGGTTTCCCTGCGGGCAGTCGGAACGATGCGTGCTGCTCGACGACGACCCCCTGTATGCGGAGTTTGCGATGCAGCGGCATGCGGCAGCGGTGATGGCCAGCGTGCGCGCGATGATGATCGCGCAAAGGATTCAGCAAGGGGTGTCGGGCCAGTGATGCATGGAGGTTGTGCGCGCTCTGGTCTGCGCACTCGGTGTTTTGGTTGCTCCTGCCGGCCTTGCGACGTTCACTCGCGAATAGCCCGGGCCGGCACGTTGTGAAAATGCGCCCCGGCCTGACTCCCTGGGATTTCAGCGACCGTTCGGCGGCGTCGCTCTCCCGGCAGGCAACGATTGCCGAGTCGCTCGGTTACGAATCCTTCTGGTTGCCGGAGAGCCACTTCATCGCAGACGCCATTCCCGACCCGCTGATGCTGCTGGCCGCGGTTGCCGCCGGAACCGAGAGGCTGCGGCTCGGCACCACGTCTTACCTGGTTCCGCTGCGCAATCCCCTGCAGGCCGCGGAGCAGGTGGCGGTGCTCGACCGGCTGTCGAACGGGCGGGTGATTCTGGGCGTGGGGCGGGGCTATGCGTCCGCCATGTTGCGGGCATTCGATGTGGCGCCGAGGGAAAAGCGCGCGCGGTTCGAGCGCAATCTGGACATGATGATGAGCGCGTGGCGGGGGGAGGCGGTGCATGCCGGCGAGGGCGGCGAAGCCGTGGTGCTCGATCCGCTGCCGGTACAGAAGCCGCACCCGCCCGTCTGGGTGGCGGCGTTCGGCCCCAAGGCGCTCGCCCAGGCCGGACGGCTGGGGTTGCCCTATCTCGCTTCGCCCATGGAGACGCTCGAGAACCTGAAGGCGAACCTCCGGTTGCACGAAGAGGCGGCCGAAGCCGCCGGGCACGACCGGGTGGCGGATCGGCCGATCATGCGCACGGCGTTCCTCGGGCACCGCCGCCGGGAAGTGGATGCCCTGAAGGCGAGGCTCGAAGCCGCGGGCCGGCCGCGCCGCGACGACCGTGCCGCCGTCGACGACTGGGCCATCGTCGGCGACCGCGGATTCGTCGCCGCCAAGCTGGACGAATACCGGGAGGCGCTGGGCGTCACCCACATGGTGGTGACGCGATTGCGCATCGGCGGCATCGACGAAGAGCGGCTGCGTGTATCGGTCGCTGAAATCGCGGAACTGTTCTGAGCGGAGCGATGCAGGAGGCCGGCAAGGTGGCGCAATCCACACAGAACCCCGACTACAGGAAGCGGCGGCAGCGCGTCTTCCTGGTTCTGTCGGGTGTCTTCCTGGGTACGCTGGCGCTCCTGAACGTGCTGGGCATCAGCCGCTTCATCGATCTTTCCTTCACGGTGTTCGGCATCTCGATACCCATGGTGGTCGCGGTGGGGGTCCTGCCTTATCCGATCACGTTCCTGTGCACCGACCTGATCAGCGAACTGTACGGCGAGAAACGCGCCCGGGACATGGTGTGGGTGGGCCTCTTGCTGAACGGCTGGGTGGTGTTCCTGCTCTGGCTGGGCGGGGCCCTGCCGGGATTCGAGCCGGTGGATGCGGCCACCGGCCTGCCCGTTCCCGATGCGGCGGGGCGCCTGCCGGTCTTCTACGAGGTGCGGCAACTCGCCTTCGGCGCGGTGGCCGCATCGATGATCGCCTACATGGCGGCCCAGTTCTGCGACGTGCGGCTCTTCCACTTCTGGAAAAAGCTCACTCGCGGCCGCCACCTCTGGCTGCGCAACAACGCATCCACCATGACCAGCCAGTTGCTCGACACCACCGCCGTGATACTGATCACGCACTTCTATGCCCATGCGCTGCCGGTGGCTGCGGATGAACCCTTGTGGCCGCAGCTTCTGGTATTCATCGCCTCCGGATACGTATTCAAGCTGTCGGTCGCGGCGCTCGATACGGGCCCCGCCTACCTGGCGGTCCGCTGGCTGCGCCCCTACCTGGGGCTCGAGGCGAACGAGGAAGCCGTCGAGGACTGAGCCGTTCCGCATCGGCGCCGCGCGCCGCTGAGTCAGGGGTATAGTTCGAATGCGCGCCCCTTGCTGTTTCTGATCACGGAAAAGTGGCGGCGGTCCAGTGTGACTATGCCTGTCGTCTTGAGCCTGTCTGCAAGAATCGCTACGGAGGCGTCGGTTGCGCCAAGG
Organism: uncultured Pseudomonadales bacterium; assembly: GCA_964638775.1. GTDB lineage: Bacteria > Pseudomonadota > Gammaproteobacteria > Pseudomonadales > Azotimanducaceae > Azophilus. Next base: position 25,979 of record CAZWZH010000016.1, on the reverse strand, counting down.
GGCAGATCCGAGTACCTGTGCACAAGGGCACCGATACGTGGCCAGTCCTCCGGGTCTGGAGCCAATACCCGGAAGTCAACGAGACCGGATACGAACTTTCCTTCAGCGTCCGCGCCAAGGCGCTGGCCGAGAAGGTAACAGATCTCCGCCACACACAGGGCGGGAATGACGATATCGACATCGCCGCGCGTCAGGAACTCTACGCAGGCTGCGTGATCCGGATCCGCGTCGTTGGCGGTAGCCAGCAGGGGTCCGCTGTCAACGATCGCCAGCAATCCGGTCGCTCCATGACTCGGCCAGCAGGTCGTCGAGATCCCGCGCTCGAATGGAGGGATCGCTGACAATGCCCTGCCAGGGGAGCCTTGCGCCGGGCGGTTTTAGCAACGCGGCTTTCAGCGAGTCCCGGATTACAGCCGAAAGGCTGGTGCCACGCCTCCTGGCTTCGTTGCGCGCCAGTTCCGCCAGATCGTCCGATAAGGAAATGGTGGTGCGAGTCAACTGGATATGCCCCGGTTGTGAAAGTATGTCTTTATGCACTTGTGAACTAGTATGGCGATCCTATCACAGCAGCAACGGGAATGCCGCGACGAGCAGCCGAATCTGAAACTATCGCTCCACCTGGCCGAGGTTGGCGTGAATTACAGCACCGTTGACAACCGGGTTCCGAGAGGCCCAGAACAGGGTTTCGGCGATCTCGTCGGGTTCGATGAGCCGGTTGTATGCGGACATGCCGCGCACCGCGTCCATCGCTTCGGCGGGAACGTGGGTCCTGAGCATCTCGGTGTCGGTGAATCCCGGGCAGATGCAGGCCGTGTGGATGCCCTGACCGGCAAGGTCCTGGCAGGTTGCGCGCATCATGCCGATCAGTGCGTGCTTGGAGAGCACGTAGGAGAAGCTGTTGGGAACCGCCTTCTCCGCGAGCGTGGAGCCGACGTACAGGATGGAGGACCCGGGTTTCATCAAGGGGATCGCGAACCCGTTCAGGGAATTTGGTGCGACCAGGTTGACTCCAGGGTCGTCCTGAGACTCTCGCTCGGCGTATGTACGGCGCTGTCGTTGACGAGCCTCGATGCGTTGTGGATGAGGACGACCTGTTCGGCGCCGGCAAGCGTCGTGCGCAGGCATGCACCGACTGTTTCCAGAAAGTCAGGGGCAGAGAGGTCGCAGGGGATATGGTCGACGGCATCCACCGGACAGGGCCGGCGTGAAAGGTTGACGACGCGATACCCTTCGTCGGCGAAGCGTTGTGCAGTGTGCAGCCCGATACCGGCACTGGCACCGGTGACCACTGCGCATTTCATCGGGCGGCGATTCCGGTTGCGGGATTGTCTCCGGCGGCAGATTTCTTGATCGACTCTGCAGTCTCACGCTGGAAAATCGATGCTTCCGGCGCAAAGGAGGATTGCGCCCACTGCCCGGCTCCGGATGACACCTTGACCGTCAGCCTGTGCATGTCCAACGTGGCGATGTCCGGATCCTTGAACAATTCGCCGCCCAACCAGTCCGCCAGGGCTTCCACGGTGATGTTTGCTACGGGGAGCGTGAGAACGTCTCTGGGGAGAAACGGGATTCGCTCATCGTCGAAGATGGCGACCGTATAACCCTGCTCCTCTTTGATCGCCAGATGCGGCGAGCGCCCGGGCAGCAAGGTGCGCTCGTCCAGCCCGTCGCACAGTGTTTGCAGGGTGCGCTTGATCAGGTTGTAGTCGAACGCCAGGCCGTCCTCTCCCACATCCGCATCGATGTCAGCGGCCACCTGAAAGTTGTGCCCGTGCAGATTCTCGCGTTCCGTGGCCGAAAAAATCGTGAAGTGGGCCGCGGCGAAGTGCAACGCTTCCTTGGTAATGCTGATGGTGGTGCGGGCCATTGCCCATGCTAACCCCAGCCCACGCAGGTCACCAAGCCCTGATGGAATGCCCGAACGCCGGGCGGAGCACCCCGAAATCAGCTCACGGAGTCGGCAAACTCGGCGAGGCTGGTAAAGGTCCAGGTCGGATTGGCTTCTACAGGCTTGGCGGCGCCGAGGGAAGGGCGGTCGATCCAGACGGTGTCGAGGCCGGCGGCGGTGGCGGGGACGATGTCGTGGAAACGGCTCTGGGCGACGTGGAGGACGGGGCTTTCGACCGTCTCGAGGGCGGCGGCGAACATTTCCGGTGCGGGTTTGTAGACGCCGACCTGCCCGGCTGTGATGACGTGCTGGAAAGGTACTTCCAGGGTTTTCGCCGACATGGCGAAGAGGTCGTCGTCGATGTTGGAAACCACGGCGAGTTCGAAGTGCTCCGAGAGCGCCTTCAGGGCATCGACGGTGTCCGGAAACGCCGGCCACTGCTCGATGCTGTCGGCGAATCCCTCCAGCTCGTCGTCCTTGGGGGTGAACGCGAGCCGTTTTCCGAAGCGCTGCAGAACCTTGGACAGCACGGCCCGGTAAGAGCCGCCTTCGGCCTGGGCTTCCGGCTCGTAGCGGCTGTAGCACTCCAGCACGAACTCGTCGATCACGTGCACGTCGTAGCCTTCGAACAGGGGCTTGAGGTAGGCCAGGATGCCGGTTTCCCAGTCGATCAGGGTGCCGTAGCAATCGAAGGTGAGTGTCCGGTATTTCGCCGGGTCGATACCGTTGGGTTCGGTGTCAGTCATGCTGGATCCGGTCGAGTATCAGGCCGTAGAAGAAATCGCTCTCGGAGCCGGGCGTGACCCGGTCGAAATACCAGCCGAGGTGCCGTTGACATTCGCTGCAGGCAGCGATGCGCCATTGATAGCCCATGAACCAACTGTCGGCCGCCTCGGGCGTGCCCGCAATGCTGCAGCCGAGCGCTTCGCTGAAACAGCCGATGTGGAAGAGGAAGCCATACGGGTTGGCAAAACGGTGGTCGTGGCTGCCGGTCACCTCGATTCGGTCGCTGTTCCTGCCGATGACCGTGGAGCAGGTTCCGCAATAGATGAAATCCCGAGCCTCTTCCTCCTCGTGTTCGAGCAGGTCCTTGAGTTTGGGGTCGAGCGCTTGACGCTCCTTGTCGACAACATCGATCATGGCAACCCTTTCCTGAAGGCGCCGGGTGTGGACAGTTTCGATAGCATCTTTCAGCGCGCTGCGGAGCGCAAGGGGGGCGAAGCGGCCCTGGAGGAACTACTGCCGGCCGCGGAATCGGCGGCAGGGCTGCGCAGCCTGCCGGACGACCGGGCACTGTCCGAAATGACCAAGTGCATCTTCCGCTCCGGTTTCGTCTGGAAGATTGTCGAGAACAAGTGGCCGCATTTCGAAGCCGCCTTTCACGGCTTCGACGTCACCCGGTGCGCCATGCTGTCGGACGAGGAACTCGAGGCGCTGGCCGTGGACGAGCGCATCATCCGCAATGCGAAAAAGATCCAGTCCGTGCGCAGGAACGCGGCCTTCGTACTCGACGTGCGCGCAGAACACGGCAGTTTCGGCAGCTATCTCGCCGACTGGCCGGTCACCGACATCTTCGGTCTTTGGGCCGACATCAAGCGGCGGGGCGACCGGCTCGGCGGCCACACCGGCGGCTATTTCCTGCGCTTCATCGGCAAGGACACGCCCATGTTTTCCAGGGACGTGGTCAAGGCGCTCATTGAACAGGGAGTCGTCGACAAGGAACCGACCAGCAAGCGGGACCTTGGCGCAACCCAGGCGGCGTTCGACCGGTGGCGAGAGGAGAGCGGCCGCGACCTCTGCCAGATTTCCCGCGTGCTGGCCTTTTCCGTGCCGTAACATCCTGGGGGGCTCGCTCAACGCCGAGTGAGCTTTTATGGAAAAAATATTTAACTAATTGTTTTTATTATATATTTTAAACTTCGATCAAATTGGAACAATTTCTTCGATCGGGCGCCGAAAGCAGGTATGCGGTACGGGTATCCGGGACGTCGAGTGGCGCGCCCAGGGGGAATTCTTTGTTTGGAAGTGCTGGATGTTCGACACCCGGCCCCGCAACCAGTTGCGGGGCGTCGCCACCTGCCGAAGCGGTGCTTCGGCTCGGGCTGCGCCCGACCGGTGTCGACCCCGTACCGCACACCCACTCTCTCCCTGCGAACGGCGGGTGTTCCCTGTACGTCAGCGCACCGGCGCGCCAGGGGGAATGGAATGATCGAATCGCGTTCGTTTTACGGCAAGCGGTGGTTTAGAGGAGCGATTTCAGGTCCGTGTGCGGGTCCGCAAGGGCTTGCGCGTCTACTTGCCGGCCGATCAGGCGCCTACAGATCATGAATTCCTTTGGGCTGTTGACGGCATCCACCGCGGTGATGGCGCCGTCTTTCAAATGGAAGACGGCGAAACTGTTCGCGGACTTGTCTCCCCGCAGCACTTCGGTGTCACCGTCGGCGGCGAAGCCGACCATCTGCAGCTTTAAATCGTACTGATCGGACCAGAACCAGGGTACGGAAGCGTAGGCCTTGTCGCCGCCGGACATGTTGGCCGCGGCTACGCGAGCCTGTTCCATGGCGTTGGGCACGGACTCCAGGCGCAGGCGCCGGTTCAGCAGCGGGTTGGGGTGATTGGTGCAGTCGCCGGCGGCGTAGATGTTGGGGTCGGCGGTGCGGCAACGGTCGTCGACGACGATTCCGTTGTCGCACGGCAAGCCGGCCTCCGCCGCCAGTTCCACGTTGGGAACGATGCCGATGCCGACGATGACCAGGTCGGCATCGAACGCCGACTCGCCGCAAATCACCTGGCGGACGGTGCCATTGCCGGCGAAGCCCGTCACCGTTGTGCCGGTGTGAATGGTCACGCCGCGACCGCTGTGCAGGCCGTGGTAGAAATCGGACATGGCCGGCGTGGTCACCCGTTGCAGTATGCGGTCTTCCATCTCGATCACCCGGACCTCGAGGCCGGCTTCGATGCAGACGGCGGCCACCTCCAGACCGATGTAGCCCCCGCCGACCACGGCGACTTTGCGGCCGGGCTTCATTTCTGCCCGGATGGCATCCACGTCCGCGATGGTTCTGAGATAGTGGATGCCCGCAAGGTCGCCGGTGTCGAGTTGCAGCAGCCGCGGCCGGCTGCCGGTGGCGAGCAGCAGTTTTTCATAGGAGAGGGAGTCGCCGTCCGACGTGGCGACGGTCTGCGCGGCACGGTCTATGGCTTCGACCCGCACGCCGGACCGGATGATGATGCTCCGGTCCGCGTAGAACTTTTCCGGGCGCAGGTAGACGCGTTCCAGGCCGTGCTCACCGGCCAGGTACTGCTTTGAGAGCGGCGGGCGCTGATAGGGAATGTGCGGCTCGTCGCCGATGATGACGATCTCTCCCTCGAATCCTTCCTGACGCAGGCTGGCGGCGGCTTGTCCTCCGGCGTGTCCTGCTCCTGCGATGATGATTGACGACACCTTCAAGTTCCGTCCCGAAAAAAGCGGGCATTGTAGCCCGACGCGATGCGAACGGGTGGAACAAGGCGCGCTCGCTCGGAGGATGTGGGTTCGCCCCGGCGGGCGAGGTTCGCCGAATTTCCTCCCGGATCAGGAAGGCTGGTACGCCAGGTCTCCGGCCAGGTGCTTTCCGGCGACCCAATAGTGATAGGCAGCCCAGAGTTCCACCAGTGTGCAGATGGCCAGCGCATAACGCACCGACTCGTCGCCGAACCGGCCGGACAGCGCCTCGGTGAAGAAGCCGACGGCGAAGGGGCCGAGCCCGAGCCCGATGATGTTGAGGATGAACAGCAGCACGGCGGCGGCCACCGCCCGCATCCGCAGTTCCACCAGGCCCTGGGTCTGGGAGAAGGTGGTTGCCTGGTAGAAGTTGCCGAACAGCACCGGCACGATCATCAGCGTCAGCGCCCAGTAGGGATTGGGCAGGAAGTACATTGCCAGTGTAGGTGGCACGATACCGGCCAGCGCGATCGCCGCGATCCACAGGTACCAGCGCTTGTCCCGGGCGCCGAGGCGATCGGCCAGGAAGCCGCCCCAGGCGATGCCGATGGCGCCGGGGATGCCGAATATCAGCCCCAGCCAGGTGCCGAGTTCGCCGGTGGACATGTCGTGTACGCGGATGAAGAAGACGGGCGCCCAACCGGCCAGGCCGTAACCCACGAAGGCGGTGAGCGCGCCGCCGAAGGCCATGTGCCGGAAGGTGCGCTTGCGCCAGAGAAAGGCGAAGGTCTCCATGGCCGACGGCATGGGGTCGGTATCCTCCCTGCCTTCCGAAAGCCCCCGGCGCGGCTCGCGCACGGTGAAGCGCACGACCAGCGCCAGCAGCAGGCCGGGTACCCCCACCACGAAAAACGCGGTGCGCCAGCCGAAGAACTCGTTGATCCAGCCGCCGGCGGTGAAGCCGAACAAAATGCCCAGCGGAATGCCCAGAGAGTAGATGCCGAGGGCAGAGGCACGCCGTTCCGGAGGATAGTAATCCGAGATCATGGAGTGTGCGGGGGGGCTGCAGCCCGCCTCCCCGACCCCGACGCCGATGCGGGCCAGCAGCAGGTGCCAGAAATTGAGCGCCAGGCCTGAAATCGCCGTCATCGCGCTCCACACGGCCAGCGCCAGCGCGATCAGGTTGCGGCGGTTGTGGCGGTCGCCCCAGCGGGCGATGGGAATGCCCAGGGTGGCGTAGAAAAGCGCGAAGGCGAAGCCGCTCAACAGCCCGAGCTGGGTATCGGACAGGCCGAGGTCCAGCTTGATGGCTTCCATGAGGATGGAGAGAATCTGGCGGTCTATGAAGTTGAAGGTATAGACCACCACCAGAACGCCAAGGGCGTAAGTGCGAAAGGACGTTTGTGCGCCGTCCGGGATGAGGCGATCTTGTGTCATGCCGGCTCTATACGACCTGGGCCGGATCGGGCAGGGCTGGCCGGCCCGGCAGGCAGGCCGCTATTTCTTGCCCCTGTCGCCGGGAACCGGCATGGGGAACGGCGTGACGTTGCCGGTGGTGGTTTCGGTCACCTTGGCGACGCCCTCTTTCTCCACCTCGTCGATGCGGATCACCGCGTGCATCGGAATGAAGCTGCGCTGCACCCCTTCGAACTCGGTACGCAGCTTGTCCTCGCCGGGGTCGATGACCACCTGGGTGCGCTTGCCGAAGATATAGTCCTCCACCTCAATGAACCCGTAGAGGTCGCTCGAGTAGATGTTGTGGGCGTAGACCTCGAAGATCTGGCCCATGCTGTGGAACAGCACCTTGTAGATATGGGATTGGTTGTCGCTCATTGGCCCTATATAGGTACAACCGGCCCGGGTTGCAACCGTTTATCGGCGTTGCCCGCCCGTTACCAGCTCAACTCGACGCCTAGCAGGGCACCGTTCAGGTCTACATCGACGACGGTGTCGCCAGACATGTATCTGGCGTTGGCGATGCGGTACCCCACCCCCAACGCAACGCGGTCGCTCACGCGGTAGCGCAACGCGAGCAATACGTTGTAGAAATCCTTGAGCCCGCCGGAGAAACCGGAATGAACGGTGCGCAGCGACAGCCTGAACCTCTTGTCGAGAGCTGCGCTGACGGTGCCCCCGACTGTCATGCCGGTCCAGCTATGGTCAATGTCCATGTTGAACGTTCCCGACGCCTCTCCTTTCAGGCTGCCATGCAGAATGCCGACATGGGGCGAAACCAGGATTTCCCGTACCGGCCCCGAACCCGGTCTCAGCAGGAAGTGCCGGCCATAACCCGTTTCGACCACCCTGAAATCGACCTTGAGAGGATCGTTGAAGAACGGTTCGAACTCGTCGGTGTCCATGCCGGCCGCGGTCCCGTCGGCAAACAGGAAGTTGTTGTTGAAATTCCATTGCAGGTAGCCCATTGCGCCGTACTTGACATAGGAAAGGACATCGCCGACGTTCATTTTGACCGGCACCGAATCTGGCCCCAGCGCGAGTTCCGCATCGACGTTCGTTGCCCAGACATAAGGCGCTACCAGGAAACGGTTGCCGTCCGGGGGCGCCGTTGCCGGAGAGTCGGGTGCCCAGAGAATAAAAGCGATGAACAGATTGGCCTGTGCGGCAAGGCGCAGCCTTTTCCGCCGCGAGGCGGCCCCGGCGGTTTCCGAAGTCAAATCAACCCTTCCGGGTACCTGTTGCATCCGTTCGTGATCCTCGTGAGTGTGAACTTCCGTGACTGCGCGGATTGTAACGGCGGGCAACCTGCTTTAGCGACCGTGAAGCAATACCGAGCCTTGCCGCGCGATTCGTCCTGTGTTGGGTGCGCCTTCCGGCATCGGGGTATGAACTTTTGGGCCGGTCTGTAGTAGATTCGCCTCCCCCTTGGCAAGCAGGCAGCCGAGCGCCTTGACCAACGCCGCCACCAACCGGCTCTTCGTGAAGACTCACGGGTGCCAGATGAACGAGTACGACTCGGCGCGGATGGTTGACGTGCTGCGGGAGAGCCACGGCTACGAGTCCACCGGTTCCGAGGCCGAGGCAGACCTGATCCTGCTCAACACCTGCTCGATCCGGGAGAAAGCCCAGGCCAAGGTTTTCGATCAGCTCGGGCGCTGGCGCGAGCTCAAGAAACGCAGGCCCGGCCTGCTGATCGGCGTGGGCGGGTGCGTGGCCAGCCAGGAGGGCGCGGCAATCGCCGAGCGGGCGCCTTTCGTGGACATCGTCTTCGGGCCGCAGACGCTGCACCGATTGCCGCAGATGGTCGACGAAGCCAGGGCGCGCATCGCCGGCCCGGTGGTGGACATCAGCTTCCCGGAGATCGAGAAATTCGACAATCTGCCGCCGCCCGGCGCCGAAGGGCCGAGCGCGTTCGTTTCGGTGATGGAAGGCTGCAGCAAGTACTGCACGTTCTGCGTCGTGCCCTACACCCGGGGCGAGGAGGTCAGCCGCCCGGTGGCCGACGTGCTGCGGGAAGTAGGGCAGCTTGCCGCCCAGGGGGTGCGGGAGGTCAACCTGCTCGGCCAGAACGTCAATGTCTACCGAGGGCCGATAGAGGGAGACCGCGCGGACCTCGCCGAACTCATCCACTACGTCGCCGGGGTCCGCGGCATCGAGCGCATCCGTTACACCACTTCCCATCCGGTGGAGTTCAACGACAACCTGATCGAAGCCTATGCGGAGGTACCGTCGCTGGTCGACCATCTGCACCTGCCGGTGCAATCCGGTTCCGACCGCATTCTCGCGGCGATGAAGCGTGGCCATACCGTGCTCGAATACAAGTCGAAGATCAGGAAGCTGCGCCGGGTGCGCCCGAACATCAGCATTTCCTCGGATTTCATCGTGGGTTTCCCCGGGGAAACGGAGGCAGACTTCAATGCCACCATGGCGCTCATCGAAGAGATCGGCTTCGATGTTTCCTTCTCGTTCATTTACAGCGCCCGGCCCGGCACGCCCGCGGCCGGCCTGCCGGATACCACGCCGCCCGAGGTGCAGAAGCACCGGCTGGCAATCCTCCAGAACCGGTTGCGGCAACAGGCCGCGGAGATCGCTGAGGCGATGGTCGGCAGCCGTCAACGGGTGCTCGTCACGGGAACGTCCAGGCGGGATGAGCGACAGTTGCAGGGACGGACGGAGAACAATCGGGTCGTCAACTTCCCATGCGCGGACGAGAGCCTGATCGGCAACTTCGTCGAAGTCGTCATAACCGAAGCGTTGCCGAACTCGCTGCGAGGTGACGTTACCTAGTGCTTCTTCCAACTGATCCCGGCTTGTCAGTTGGAAGGAGCACTAGAACTTGGGACTGCTATCCGCGGACCGTAACTACCTGCACTTCCAGACCGGATGCGTCGAGAGGCCGAATCCCGATTGAAGGGTTAACGGTAGTGATACTGTCCGGTGCTCGTTGCTAACGGATATTTCATGCGGCATACCGCGCATGAAGATGGTGCAGAAATGCTGTAGTTCCGAGCGGTGCCCCGGTGGCGTCCTCCAGTACTTGCATGCTCGGTTTCGACCGACCCAGACCGTGCACCGTCACCCGAAGCCAGTCGAGCAGGTCGCCGAACCTGCCCCGTCGAATCGCGTCGTCAAGCCCAGCGATTTCGCGCGCCGCCGCCTCGTGGAACTGGGCCGCCATGACCGCGCCGATCGAATACGTCGGAAAGTAGCCGATCATGCCTGCAAAGAAATGGATGTCCTGGAGCACGCCGTTCGTATCGTCACCGGCGGTGGACAGGCCGAGATACCGCCGCATCTTTGAATCCCAGGCGTCGGGAAGGTCGGCCACCGCCAGGCTGCCGTCGATGAGGGCCGTTTCCAGTTCGTAGCGCAGAATAATGTGAAGGGGGTAGGTGAGTTCATCCGCCTCCACGCGGATCAAGCCGCGCTCGACATGCCGCACCAGTTTGGCGAGGTTCTCGGGTTGCCACTCGGGTGCGCCTGCCCCGGCGCCGGCTGCGTTGCGCTGAAGGATTGGCGCCAGGAATTCGAGAAACGCATCGCCACGGGCAATCTGCCTCTCGAACAGCAGGGACTGGCTTTCGTGCAGCGCGAATCCACCCGCTTCCCCAACCGGCTGTCCCAGCCAGGCAGCCGGCAGGTTCTGCTGGTAGTGTCCATGGCCGGTCTCGTGGATGACCGCCATGACTGACTTGAGGATGTCGTCCGGGTCGAAGCGCGTTGTGAGGCGGGTGTCGTCGCGGACTCCGCCCGTGAACGGATGGGCACTTAGGTCAAGACGGCCGCGGGAGAAATCGAAGCCCAATGCGGTCATCAACTCCCGGGCGAGCGCCGTCTGGCGTGCTTCCGCAAACGGTCCCTTCGGTTTCAACGGTTGCGCCTGTCTGCCGATGGCGGTGTCGATGATCGGCGGCAGCACTGCCGCAAGCTCTGAAAATATGGGGTCGATAGTGACGCGGCTCAATCCGGCTTCGAATTCATCGAGCAGAGCGTCGTAGGGGTCGCAGCCAAGTGCGTCCGCCAAGGCTGCGGCTCGTTGCCGTGTCAGGGAGACGATGTTCTCCAATTCGACCGCGACACGAGCCCAGTCGTTCCCGGGACGGGCTTGCTGCCAGACCTGTTCGCAAACCGATGTCGCCTGCGCAAGCGCACTGACCAGGCTGGCGGGTACCGCTTTCGCCCGGGTCCATTCCCTGCGCATTGCAGCAAGGTTGGCAATCTCCCAGCCATCCCTACCGATGGCGGAGTCGAACAGATCTCCCATCTCGGGTGCCGCCACGCGTTCGTGGATAACCTTCTCCAGCGCCGCGATCGCTTCGGACCGGGCTTTGCCGCCTCCGGGAGGCATGTTTACCAGGGCGTCCCACAGCGTCATGGCAAGGACGTGCCTGAGGTTGCCGATCTCCTGAAATCGTTCGTGCAGCTTTTCGTAACTCATGGTAGCGATCCGGGGTCTGTCGGAAAGTGGAAAGGACCGATGTTCGCCGGGAAACCGTCGGTTTCGATTGGCGGAACGGTGGCGCAGTTGGGACATGGGTCCGGACAGGTGGGCAACAGACAGGGTGGACACGGGTAGGGGGAACACCAGGGGGGTATGCACCAGCGTTGTTGGATTTCCAAGGAGAAATCTGCATGAAGCGGGGCCTGACTCCTGTTGGGGTCCGCCGATTCAAAAAAGGAACCGAATGCTGGAGAGCGTGCATCGACACCCCCGACTCCCTGCGGGCCATCGGCTGTCGATTGCCGGGCGCATTCAGTTTCGACACAGTGTGCTATCGGTGTGAAAGTCTCGTTGCCAGTGGTGTGACCGTTCCGGAGCGCTGGCGGAAAACCGTCGATGACCGGCTGTGATAGCGGTATCTCGAAGTCACTGAATCTGATCGAGAGCTTGGGCTGCGTATCGGGATCGGGTCGATTGGGCCGGGTCGTAACCAGAACCTCCTCTATGGGTTGACGGCCGGCGGGCGTCTCCTGGTTGGCAACGCAAACGGGCGCCGCGTGCATCCAAGGCCAGGCGAGCAGCAGTCCACCTATGGCCAGGAGCGGGACGCCCCTGCCATGGCAATCGCCGTTCGGGTTCGGGCGCGAATCCGGCCGAAGTGAAACGGATTGTGTCAATGGGATCTCCCGGATTTTTCAACGCTCAGGTCTCGAGCTTGCAGAACAGCGCCAAAACACACAACGACAGTGACTCCAGACACCGCGAACAGTAGTCTCGACATGGCACCCGCGACCCGGACACTGAATTGACGCTTGGGTCACGTCTTGCTGTCCGGAACTGTCGTTCTCTGTTCGATGACAATCGGCTATAAACTGCCTTGCAACGGGAGAAAACAAGATGACCGGGAGAGGCGTTTCAATCGATCTGGTCAAGCGGGCCTTCGTGGGAGCGGGAGCCGACGGGAGGCTTCATCCGGATTTCTGGATCAGGGAACTCGGTTCTTTGGTCCACATTCTGGCCCGCGCATCGTCCGAATTGAAATTCAAGGGGGCGCCTCACATTGCGCGCAATCTCTGCAATTTCTCCATTCGGGTCGACGACTTCATGGCTGGAATCGACACGTCGAAACTCGGTCTCGAGTTGGTTTCGGAGGAACTGCGCGAATACTTGGAGGGGTGGGCACGGCTTGTCGAGGGAACGTCGCGGCCGGGTCGATGCTTGGGTGTGCGGATTTTTGAAATGCCGGGTTGGCTGCTTGTCGACGGCGTCCACCTTTCTTCCTGGAAACCCGGCACGAGCATTACCACAATGCAGACGTTAGTTGTTGATGCAACCGGTGTGAGCTGGCTCGACGGCCGCAAGCAGGAACAGAACTTCGGCGGCAAGTACGTTCTGCCGCTAAGGCGCCGGGATCCCGACAGAGACGGCGAACCGATGACCAGATATTCCTTCGATACCTATCGGAGAGGAGGAACCTGGCGACTCATCGTGACGAAAGCGTACGCACATTGGCATTCATTTGTCGAAGCGGTGGGTGAGACGCGGGTATTCGAAGCCATGAAAGAAATGGGTCGGGACGACTTGCGCACGGCACTGTGGCTCTCCCGTCCGGGCCCCCGCGGCCAATACAGGCGGCTGCGTTTTGCGGAGAACCTGCCAGAGCTTGCCGCGCAGATGCTGCCGCTGGTAAAGGCGTCGAAATCCAGGCTTGACGATCGAGTCCGCTACGCCGGAGATGCCAATCATTTCCCGGACTCATGGATCGGCCCTCGATTCAAGAATGCGTGGCGCAGTGTCGAGGGGGGCGCGAACCTCCTGGAAATCTCACGACACGTGTGGCTCAGACCACGGCACTCGCCGCCGGAACCTGCGGCCGTCGGCATCAAGGGTCCGGTTGCGAAACAGGACGGTGCAAGCCATGGATACACGCCGGTCGACCAGCGCAGGCGCGACCCCTCCGGTGTCAATTTCTGGGGAAGAAACCAACACGCGATACTCAGCGTGTGGCACGCGATCGACCCGAATGGCCTCCACAATCAGACAATCCATCATCCGCGACGGCTCGTCGAGGTGGTCAGCCTGGGAATGAGGCTGTTGTGGGAGATGGGGGATTGGATGCCGGCGTCTGTCATCGTGCGAGCCATTCGCGCCACCGGGCTCGAAACGGCCTTGAGGTACGCGACGCCGGAGCGGTTGGCGGGTCTGCGATTCGCGGTAGACCGGACGTGCTACTCCATCTTTCGCCCTCAACTCGATCGAATAGTCGACAGCATGGGGCATCCGCTCCGCCAGGGGCGGCGAGACCACACCGTGCGCCAACTAGTCTTGCATTGGTTGACGCTCCGTTTCGGTACCGATGACGAGATACGGGCGCGGGCGCTTGCGCGGCAATTCCCCGATGCGGCGGTGAGGGCGCGACGTCGAATGATGCCGGAATTGCACCTGCGCGATATTGTCGATTGGAAAAACACCGGGATTTCATACATGCCCGAATGGCTGAAAGAGTTCGACCCCGATAAGGGTTTGATCGAAAAGCTCTACGTCGAGTCTCTTGATGAGGGCAAGCAAACCATGCTTTTTCTAGCGCCCGCATCGACGAGTCGCCCTGCCGCTGCGCCCGAGGTGTAGCTGGCTAAGGGGAATTGGAGTGCCCCGACGAATCGTGGGCGCTCATTTCGAAGTACTGGCGAAGGGCCTCCCGGTTGCTTTTCAGCCAGGCCGCGTTCAGGCGGATACGCTCAAGTGCCTGTCGGATGGCGCGATCGGCCGACGAGGTTGTATGCCCTGCAAAGAAATCGGCCACTTCATCGTGCCTGCCTTCGGTACTGAAACCGTCCACGATTCCCACGAGACGCATCATGTCGAATCCGCCGTCGCCGTAGCGTCGGTCGAACTCCGTCCAGTTTTCTTTAACGAAGTCCCAGGCCAGGCTCCGCCCGCGAACGTTGGCCGCCACGGCCGAGACGACCAGAACCGTATCCTGCGACCTCACTTCGTCACCGGCGAGGGAGCGCTCAAGCGTTTCCCGAAGCAGGCCCTCGTCGCGAAATCGTGCCATCGCCAGCAGCAGCCGCGTTTTTTCTTCGTGCAGGTCGGCGGCTCGCTCCAGCTCCCACAGCCGCTCATACAGCTCCCGACCGCCTTCTTGGGCTGTTGTTCCGTAAACGATGCCTCGCAGGTCCGGATGCACTTTGGTTGCACCGCTTTGATGCGCCTCGAATAGCGCCTGTGCCTGAGCGATGACCTCAGTGTCGCCGTAACCTCCGGCTTCGCGGAGAACCGTGGCGCGCAACAGTGCACCGAGATGGCCCTCGCCGGGCCGAGCCTGCCAACCCGAACGCCGTGCCGCGGCGGCAAACAGCCGGCGGCCGAACGCCCGGAATGCACCGAGACAGGGTTCGTCGGCGATCGTTGCCTCGATCTCCCGAAGGTTCGCAGCCAGGCTGCTCCAGACCGATGAGTCCGTCTCGTCGATGTAGGACTCGGCGACGGACAGGAATCGAGCGACGCTCAACAGTCCGGCCCGTGACAAAGCATAGGCATCGGATTGCAACCCCAGGCGATCGGTGGCGGGCAACTCCATGCTTCTGATCGCAGGCATCAGCCGCTCCCAATCCCGTTCGGAGTAGTTCACCCGGTAAAACCCGGTCTGGTCCGGGTTTAGCTTGATCCAGTCCGGTTGCCCGGGTGGTGCGGACAGCGCTACGGTTGCGCTGCGCGCATCGAAAAGCATGGCTGTCGCGGGGGAACCGGCGGCTGTAACGGTCAGTGGCACCGGCCAGATTGCGTCTTCTACCGTTGGGGTGTCCGCCAATATGGATTCGTAGACGAAACGGCGCTGTTGTATTTCCAGCGACAGTCCGTTGCCGTCTGTCAGTGCGCGCACGTCGAGTACCGGGTAACCGGTTTGACCCGTCCAGCGGCCCATCAACTGAACGACAGGGGTCTTGGATGCGTCTTCCAACGCCTGCCAAAGGTCGATGGTCGATGCGTTGCCGTAGGCATGTCGTTCCAGATAGAGCGACAGCCCTTTGCGGAAGGCTTCCGGCGTCAAGTGTTGCTCCAGCATGCGCAGCACGGCACCCCCCTTGCTGTAGCTGATGGCGTCGAAAAGCTGGCCGACTTCGGACACCTCCTGAACTTCCTGGTGTATGGGGTGGGAATTCGTCAGCCCGTCGAGTGCGAACGCCCGTTGGGTTTCGGTACTGACGAAATCTGTCCACATCGACCATTCGGGAAACAGCCAATGCAAAGCCTTCGTGGCTGCCCAGGTTGCAAAGCTCTCGTTGAGCCACAGGTCGTCCCACCAGCGCATGGTCGCAAGGTCGCCGAACCACAGGTGCGCCAGTTCGTGTGCAACGACGACCGCGATACGTTTTCTGGTGTCTGCCGATGAGTTGTCCTCGTCCAGCAGTACGGCGGTTTCCCTGTAAGTGATGCAGCCAAAGTTCTCCATCGCTCCGGCCGAGAAATCGGGCAGGGCGACATGGTCGAGCTTGGGCAGCGGATACTTGATGCCGAAATAGTCGTGGTAGAACGACAGCAGCTTGATGGACGTATCTAGCGTGAAACGACCCTGGCGTTCCTTTCCTCGTGTCGTCCAAACGCGTACGGGTTTACCGTCGGCGGCCGCCTTTTCGATGTGCGCGAGGTCTCCGACGATGAATGCCAGGAGATAGGTGGACATGACGGGCGTGGTTTCAAATTCGATGGATTGGACCGCTGAACCAAGGTCGCGCTTCGCCGCGACGGGCATATTCGAGACCGCGGCCATTCCCCTGGGTACGTTCAGGGTAACCTTGAACGTTGCCTTCAAGGCCGGCTCGTCGAAACAGGGCAGGGCTCGTCGCGCGTCGACAGGCTCGAACTGAGTACAGGCAAGCCAGGAGGTTTCGCCTTCGGGATTCACGTACCGGCTGCGGTAGAACCCCCTGAGCTTGTCATTCAGCTCGCCGCGATATACGAGCCTCAGGTGAGGATTGCCCGTCGCTCCGGCCGGAGTTTTCTCGAACTTGATCGCTGCGGTCTGGCTGCCGGCGTCGTAGACGATCTCTGCGGCTTCCATGCGGTGTTCGCGACCGTCGGCGGTCCATACGAGGGCAGCGGACTGGATCCGGATCTCGAGGCAGTGAAGTACGATGCTCCTGACGCCTCGCTCGACAGCCAATTCGACATCGACCTCGCCCGCGAACGTGAATGCCTCGAAATCGGGCTTGATAGTAAGCTCGTAGTGTATCGGCCGTACGGTTTTCGATAGTCGGAAGGCGTTGGTGGCGGGTTTGTGGGTGGACATCGACAATCTCCAGAGAGTTGATTGCTGGAAACTTGATCTGCGGTGATGCGCTCTTCGCTTGTGCCGACTGATCAATCGCCAGGGCTATGGAACCAGGATGAGCGTATTTCCAGAGAATCGATGGAGCAACGACACCTGGAAAGACGGCTGGTAAACAGCGTCAAGACAGGTTGAGTACAGCGTTCTCAACCGGAACTGTCGATAGTGTCTGGCACCAAACCGTCAGACAGATCAGCGACACAATGCCGACACCAAACCCGTCGTGCCGTTATGCGCGCGACAGGCCCCGGAGCTTCGCTACCGTCAATTTTGGTCTGACTGGATTGCCAATGCCGACAGTCGACAAGGTAGTGCCCGAGCGTTACGCTTGGGGATCGAAAGAGTTGCGTTTGGAGAACGACATGGCGGTCTGCAAGCTCACCAACCTGAAGGAGAAGCTCAAGCATTGGACACCGACCGATAAGCAACGGAAGTCCCTCGAGGAGTCGGGTAATCCATGGGTCAAAGGCCAGTCACTCTCGAATCTGTACAGTCACATTCAACACCTCACCAAGCCAATCAACAGCGGAACTCCTGCTTTTTCCGACAAGACGGTCGAACGAGCCCGTAAGGGCGATTGGATCCGCGTAGAGAACGCCGAGTTTATTGCTGCCGTGCTGAACATGAGCTTGAAGGACCTTGGCGTGGAGTTTCGTCATCGTGCTGCAGGTGATGGTTCGGCAAGTCAACCATCGGCTGCCGATGCGTCATCGAGAGACTGGATCCGGGAAGAGCTGGGGGCGGTGGCTGACGTGCGCATTAAGGAATTTGCCCACTCCACAGAGGCGTTGGAGGTGTTATGGACGACCGTGCGCGAAGGCTACAACGGCAAACTTGAAAAGTTTCGAGCGGACATTGAGAAAGTAGAGCGGATCGTTGCTTATCGCAGGGCTCGAAGGCTGGTTGCGGAGTTGCAGAATCGCTTCGCCACCAAGATCAAGCCGAACCTCGAGAAACAACTCAAGGATATCTCCCCAAAGCAGTTTCTGGGGCAACTTGAGGAGAAGTCGTTGCTGGATCTCGAAGTCATGCACCGACAGTGGGTTCAGTTGAGTTCGGAGCGCGCGGCGGACCACAAGCAGGTAGATCGGCGTGACCGCAAGGCGGTGAATGAGTGGGCTGCTCTCCACCTCCGGCCAGTCGCTCAGGCAGACCCTGTTCCGCCGCTCGGCAATATGCCCAGCGCTGAATCCGCAGTGACTTGATTGTTGCAGAGAGCTTGGTGCTCCAACATCGTCGAATAGCAGGGAGTGTCGAGACACCGGAGGTCTTTCTTGGGGCGGTATTGCAAGGATGTCGGGCCGAACTCGATTGGTCGCCGCAGGTTCTGGGCCTTCGCGAGCAACAAGAAACGCCCGTGGGCTTGCGAGGCAGGACTTGATTGTTGGCATTGCCGTTATCTCGTCTAAAGAACTGACCCCGCGCCGAATTCATTGGCGAGCGATCTTGACCGTTGGAATTCAGCCTTTGTCCATTGACAGGCACCGTCTGGGGGCCTGTATGCTAGTGGCCAACGGGTGAAACAAGAGGCGCAACTGGAACAGTTGAGCGACGAGCAATCCCGCGCCGCGCCGCGGGAAAACAAGCACATGGCGCCGCAGGCGGAACGCGTAGCGCCACAGGAAAAAAAAGTGGTGCAACTCACCACGACCATCAGCCTGGAACCCAACGATGCACATCGCCTGGTTGTTCTGTGTGGCCCGTTCGACCAGAACCTCAAGCACCTCGAAAAACGGCTGGGCGTGCATATCCGCAACCGGGGCAACCGGTTCCAGATCAGTGGGCCCGACCAGCGGGTTCGCGCGGCGGGCGCCCTGCTGTCGCAGCTCTATCGGGAGACGCTCGAGCGCAAGGTCATCGAACCCGATCTGGTGCATCTCTTCCTCCAGGAGTCCGGCGTCGAGGCGCTGCTCGCCCAGCCGGAAGGGGAGCCGGACAACGAAGGCGTGGTGATCCGCACCCGGCGCAGGACAGTCAAGCCCCGGGGGCGCAACCAGACCAACTACACCCTGGCGATCCGCGAACACGACCTGACTTTCGGCATCGGCCCCGCCGGTACCGGCAAGACTTACCTTGCCGTTGCCTGCGCCGTGGAATTCCTGGAAAGCGACCGGGTCGCGCGCATCCTGCTGGTGCGCCCGGCGGTGGAGGCGGGTGAAAAGCTCGGGTTCCTGCCCGGCGACCTGGCCCAGAAGATCGACCCGTACCTGCGGCCCCTGTACGACGCGCTCTTCGAGACCATGGGCGTGGAGCGGGTCAACAAGGCGATCGAGCGCAATATCATTGAGGTGGCGCCGCTCGCCTACATGCGCGGCCGCACGCTGAACAATGCCTTCATCATTCTGGATGAGAGCCAGAACACCACCATCGCACAGATGAAAATGTTTCTGACCCGCATCGGGTTCGGTTCCACGGCGGTGGTTACCGGCGACATCACCCAGATCGATCTGCCGCCGGGGCAGAAGTCCGGGCTGGTCAACGTGCGCAATGTGCTGCGTGGGGTGGCGGGCATCAGTTTCACCCATTTCGGGTCGCGGGACGTGGTCCGTCACCCACTGGTGCAGAAAATCGTCGATGCCTACGCGCGCCAGCCGGACACCTCCCCCGGCCAGGGCAAGCAGGCCGACCGGGATGCCGGTTGACGTGCAGATCGCCGCCCGGGGGTGTACGGCGCCCCCCGCATCGGACCTGCGCCGTTGGGCGGAGCGCGCCCTGCAGGACGAATCCGGCGGGGTCTGCGTGCGGGTGGTTGGCGCCGCGGAGGCAGGCAGGCTCAATGGCCGTTACCGGGGTATCGAGGCGCCCACCAATGTGCTGAGCTTCCCATCGGGAGCGGAGGTTCCCGGGGAGAAGCACCTGGGGGATGTGGTGGTCTGCGCGCCCGTGGTGGAAACGGAGGCGCGGGAACAGAACAAGCGTGCCTGCGATCATTACGCCCACATGGTAGTGCACGGCGTGCTGCACCTGCGCGGGTTCGATCACGAGTCCGCCGGGGAGGCCCGGGTGATGGAACGCCTTGAGACCGCGATCCTCAACGAGATCGGCATTACTGACCCCTACGCCGCATGACGGAACGGGGCGAGCGCGTCGATGTGGACGGGATGCGGTTTGAAGTGCTGTCCGCGGATTCTCCGCGGCTGAGGCGGTTGCTGGTATCCCGGGTGCCGTGACCGGCCTGACGGCCCTGCCGCAGCCAGGACCTATCGCGGCATCCGCCCTGGCGCTTGTCTGCGGCGCGCTCCTGCCGCTGACGTTCGCGCCTTTCGACTGGTGGCCGCTCGGCATCCTGTCGATTGGCGGGTGGTTCTGGCTGCTCAATCTCCTGCCTCGAAATGCCGCGGCACTCGGCTTCGCCTACGGCATCGGCAAGTTTGGCGTCGGCGTATCCTGGGTGTATGTCAGCATGCGCCTGTACGGAGGCGCTTCGGTGCCGCTGGGGGCGTTCCTGGTGCTGCTCTTCGTGGCGGGGCTGTCTGTGTTCACGCTGTTGCAGGGGTGGCTGTACAGCCGGGTGGCGGGCGGCCGTGGTGGCCTGGCGGACGCCGCACTCTTCGTGGCGGTTTGGGTGCTGTTCGAATGGCTCCTTACCTGGTTTCTGACCGGGTTCCCCTGGCTCTATCCCGGTTATGCGCACCTCGACACACTGCTTGTTCACCTGGTTCCGTTGGGAGGCGTGAGCCTGGCGAGCCTGGGCATCGTCGCAACGTCGGTTTTTCTCGCGGCAGCGCTGAAACGTTCGCCTGGCCACACGAGGCGGGGGCGCGTTGCCGCTCTCCTGCTCGCCGCGGCGCCCTGGCTGGCGGGCCTGGCGTTGGCGCCCATGGAATGGGTGCGGCCCGCCTCTTCCCACAAGGCCGCGCTGGTGCAGGGCAATGTGGATCAGTCCATCAAATGGCAGGCGGAGAACCGCATGCCGATCGTCAGGCGCTACCTGGATTTGACAGAGCCTTATTGGGGGCACGATCTCATTGTCTGGCCGGAGGCGGCAATCACATTGTTCGAGCATCAGGCCGGAGACGTCCTCAAGGCGCTGGACGAGCGGGGAGAACGAACGGGGACCACGGTGCTGTTCGGCATACCCACCGCGGAGCGTATCCCCGGCGGCGACTGGTTTGTCTACAACAGCGCGCTCGCCGCGGGCGTCGGCAGCGGGCGCTATACCAAGCGGCGGCTGGTTCCCTTCGGCGACTATGTGCCCTTTGAGGGGCTGTTGCGTGGGCTGATCGGATTCTTCGATCTGCCCATGTCCGCGTTTCGGCCGGGTCCATGGGAGCTGGGCACCCTGGATGCGGGCGTCGGACGGGCGGCCGTGGGTATCTGCTACGAGATCGCCTACGGGGAACTGATGCGCGCCTCGGCGGCGCAGGCCGGCCTGCTGGTGACGATTACCAACGACACCTGGTTCGGGGCCAGCATCGGGCCGCTGCAGCACGCCCAGATCGCCCGCGCCCGGGCGGTGGAGAACGGCCGCTGGCTGCTGCGCGGCACCAACAACGGCGTCACCGCGATCGTCGATCACCGGGGAAGGGTGGTCAGTGCGCTGCCGCAGTTCGAACGCGACGTTCTGGCCGGCGAATTCCGCATCATGGAGGGTCAGACCCCGTACAACCGGTACGGCGATGCGTGGCTGGTCGGGCTGTGCTTTGCCGGCCTTGTTCTGGGTCTTCTGAACGCCCAAGCGCGCACCGCTAGATGATATATTGCCGCCCTTTGAGCAGGGCAGACCATGGCCGCCGCGAACGAGAAGTACGATCCCCAGGCGGTGGAGCTCAAGTGGCAGGAGAAGTGGGATAGCGAAGGCACCAACCGCTTCACCGAAGACGACCTGAGGAACGCCAGGGACCCGTACTACAACCTGATGATGTTTCCGTACCCGTCGGCGGAAGGGCTGCATATCGGCAACATCTACGCCTACACCGGCGCCGACGTGAACGGGCGTTACTGGCGGCTGCGCGGCAAGGACGTGTTCGAGCCCATCGGTTTCGATGCCTTCGGCATCCACTCGGAGAACTACGCGCTCAAGGTCGGCACCAACCCCAACGACCTGATACCCCGCAACATCGAGAACTTCACCCGCATGCTCAAGCGCTTCGGCGGCATGTACGACTGGGACCACACGGTCAACACCACCCACGTGAGCTACTACAGGTGGACCCAGTGGGTGTTCCTCAAGCTCTACGAGGGCGGCCTGGTGGAGCGCCGCGAAGCGCCGGTGAACTGGTGTCCTTCCTGCATGACGGTACTGGCCAACGAACAGGTGATCCAGGGGCAGTGCGAGCGCTGCGATGCTGTCGTCGAGCAGCGGCAGCTTCCCCAGTGGTTCTTCGGGATCACCCGCTATGCCCAGCAACTTCTCGACAACCTGGAGCACATCGACTGGTCCGACAAGACGCGGAAAGCCCAGGCCAACTGGATCGGCCGCAGCGAGGGCGCCGACGTGGACTTCGCGCTGGCCGGGAACGACGAGATCATCCGGGTGTTCACCACACGTCCGGACACGCTGTTCGGGGCCACCTACATGGTGCTGGCGCCGGAGCATCCCCTGGTGGATGCCGTTATCGCGCCCGCGCAACGGGATGCCGTGGACGCCTACCGCAAGGAGGTGGCCGGGCGCGACCTCATCGAACGCCAGAAGGTCGACAAGGAGAAGACCGGGGTCTTCACCGGCGGCCATGCCATCAACCCGGTCAACGGCTCGGAAATACCGGTCTGGATCGCGGACTACGTGCTGATGGGTTACGGCACCGGGGCGATCATGGCGGTGCCGGGCCACGACGAGCGGGATTTCGAGTTCGCCACGGAGTTCGGGCTGCCCATCGTGCGGGTCATCGCCGGCCCCGGCGAAGATGCAGCGACGCCGCTGGAAGCCGCCTGGCCCGGCGACGGGGTTCTCGTCAATTCCGGGCGCTACGACGGGCTAGGGGTGGCGGAAGGCAAGCAGGCCATCGTCGCCGACCTGGAAGCCGACGGATTGGCGATATTCCGGGTCAACTACCGCCTGCACGACTGGTGCGTCTCGCGCCAGCGCTACTGGGGCCCGCCCATTCCGATCGTGCACTGCGACGATTGCGGCGCGGTGCCGGTACCCGAAGCGGACCTGCCGGTGGAGTTGCCGTATCTCGAGGATTTCCGCCCGGACGATACCGGCGTCAGCCCGCTGGCGCGGGCGACCGATTGGTATGAAACGACCTGCCCGTCCTGCGGCGGCAAGGCGCACCGCGAAACCGACGTCACCGACAATTTCCTGTGCAGTGGCTGGTACTTCCTGCGCTACCCCTCGGCGGGCCTGCACGACGAGCCCATCAACCGGGAACTGACCGAGAAGTGGCTGCCGGTCGACTGCTATATCGGCGGCCACGAGCACGCCGTGCTGCACTTGATGTACGCCCGCTTCCTCACCATGGCGCTGCACGAACTCGGCATCGTCGGCTTCGCCGAGCCGTTCCGGAAATTCCGCGCCCACGGGCTGCTCATCCGCGAAGGCCGCAAGATGTCGAAGAGCCGCGGCAACGTGATCGTCCCCGACGAGATCATCGCCCGGCACGGGGCTGACACCATGCGCCTGTACCTGATGTTCCTGGGGCCGTACCAGCAGGGAGGCGACTACCAGGGCAAGGGCATCCAGGGGCCGCAGGGCTTCCTAAACCGCCTGTGGCAGAGCGTTGAGCGTGCGCTCGGCGAGGATACCGGCGAAGCGCCGGCCCCGGATGTCGAACGAGCCCTGCACCGCACCATCAAGCAGGTGACGGAGCAGGTGGCCGACCTCCACTACAACACCGCCATCGCGGCGATGATGGAGTATTTGAACATCGTGCGCGAAGGCGGCCGCGTACCGCGGCAGGCGGAACTCAAGCCGCTGGTTATCCTGCTGGCGCCCTTCGCCCCCCATATCGCCGAGGAACTGCATGCCAGGCTCGGCGCCGCCGGGGGCCTTTTTGAAACAGCCCACTGGCCCGACTACGACGAATCGAAAATCGCGGAGGATTTCGTGGAGATAGCCGTGCAGGTAAATGGCAAGCTGCGCGGCCAGGTCAGCGTGCCCAACGCCGCGGCCGCCGACGTGGTGCGGGAGGCGGCCTGCAGCAACCACAACGTCGCCCGCCATCTCGACGGCAAGACGGTGCGCAAGGTCATCCATGTGCCGAACAAGTTGATCAACCTGGTCGCCGCGTGAGACAGACCCGTGAATCTTCGCTGTTGCC
Source organism: uncultured Pseudomonadales bacterium (assembly GCA_964638775.1). GTDB lineage: Bacteria > Pseudomonadota > Gammaproteobacteria > Pseudomonadales > Azotimanducaceae > Azophilus. Next base: position 2,234 of record CAZWZH010000016.1, on the reverse strand, counting down.
GGCGACGGCAATTGCGGCATTGACCCTGTTCAATCTCTCTGGCTGCGGATTCGAGTTGCGTGGCTGGGACCTCGAGAGCAGCATCGAAAGCGTTCATGTCACGGCGCAGCCACGGGTGCGGCTTGCGGGCGAGTTGCGGCGGGCGCTCGGCCAGGCCGGGGTGCGGGTCGAGCCGAGGGCTTCGCGCGCCGAGATGACCGTCGAGCTGCTCGATGAGCGGCGCGGGCGCCGCACCGTGGCGGTGACCGGCAGCGCCCGGGCCGCGGAGTACGAGGTATCCATAAGCGTTCGCTTCGCCGTTCGCTCGGGCGCCCGGGTATTGCGGGAGCCGGTGTGGCTGGACGCCAGCCGGGTGTTCGTCGTCGACCGGGACAACATCGCCGGCACCGCCGGGGAACAGGCGCTCATCGAGGCCGAACTCGCCAACGATCTCGTGGGGCAGATCATGCGTGCCCTCAATGCCGCTGCCGCAAGCGCGGCGCCGGCGGGCTCCGCCGGTGCAGGTTAAACCACCGGATCTGTCCTCCAGCCTGGCGGGCGGTCTGCGGCCCGTCTACCTCGTGACCGGAGACGAAACCCTGCTGGTGGAGGAATGCTGCGAACTCGTGCTCTCGGCGGCGCGGCGCGAGGGGTTCACAGAGCGCACCGTGCTGCACGTGGAACCCGGCTTCAAGTGGCACGATCTGCTGCAGGAAGGGGCGTCCCTTTCGCTCTTTGCGGAGCGCAAGGTGTTCGACCTGCGCGTGCCGGCGAACCGGTTCGACCGTCAGGCATCCGAAGCGCTGCGCGAGTACCTGGAGGACGTCAGCCCCGACAACCTGCTGCTGGTGCGAACGGGCCGCCTGCATTCACGCCAGCGGTCCAGTGCCTGGTACAAGGCGATCGATGCCGCCGGCGCCGTCGTTCCCGTCTGGCCCGTCGACCATCGCGAACTGCCCGCCTGGCTCGCCCGACGGGCGCAAGCCGCGGGCCTCGACATGACGCGCGACGCCGTCGCCTGGCTCGCCGGCCGGGTGGAAGGCAACCTGCTGGCCGCGGCACAGGAAATCGACAAGCTCAAGATGGCAGGGCTCGATGCCCCGATCGATGCCCGGAGTGTGGAGGCAGCGGTTACCGACGCTGCCCACTACGATGCGTTCGAGCTGATCGATGCCGTGTTCGCCGGCGATGCCCGGCGGGTTCGACGCGTACTGGCAACCTTGCGTGAAGAAGGCATCGCGCTCTTCGCCCTTTTGGGCGCCTTCACCAGCCAGCTCCGCGGGATCGGTTCGGGGCAATGGATGCCGCCGCAGAGAAAACGGCTGGTTCCGGGTTTTCTGAGGCGCGCCGGTTCCCCGGAACGGGTGCTCGCCCAGGTCGCCCTGGTCGACCAGCAGGGCAAGGGCGAACTGCGCGGCGATGCCTGGATATCGTTTGAACGGCTGCTGGTGCGGCTCTGCGGCGTACGCCTGCCGCCGCTGGAAAGGGAGGCCCGTTACCTGCGGCGTTGAACGCATCGCGGACCGGCCTGAACTTACGGTTGCGTTCGGCGGATACGATGCCGGTCGCAGGCTGAATCAGGACGTCAGTTGATGCGGGTCTTCGCTTCCCTGCCCAGTTGCACGAGCCGGAGTGCGCCGTTGCCGTTGTCGAAGGAGGTCACCGAGCCGTTGTCCGGCTGGAACATCACGACCCGGTCATCGCCTTTCGCGGCCCCAACCGCGACATTGATGGCGATGAAGTGGCAGAAGATGACACAGTCTTGGCGTTGCGAGCTCACGCACTCCACCAGTGCATCCCGCCAGGCCAGCAGACCCGGCCCCAGGTCGAGCCAGGTTCCCGCCATGGCCTGGCTGAGCCAGCGTGAGCGCTCGGCGAGATCCGTGGTAGGGAAGGGGATCTCGGCCACCCGCGGCTCGATGGTCACCTTCCGATCCCAGAGGTCCGCGAGCGGTTCCGAGGTCTGCCTGGCGCGGGCGAACGGGCTGGAAAGGATCGGCAGGGGGCCCTTGCCGCTGAGATCGGCAGCCGTGGCCCTGGCCTGTTCGCGGCCGAGGTCGTCGAGACCCGGGTCGAGCCCGTCGCCGACGCGGGCCTTGCCGTGCCTTACCATGTAGATTGTCGCCATCCCGGGTTGCCTTTTTTTGCTGGTTCGCCCTTGCGGGGTTCCGTAAAATAGCGCGCTTTGCCCGCATTTGGGAGTATCGGTGGCCATACTGGAATCGGGTCTTTCACCTGACCTGGCGCTCGACGCC
>CAZWZH010000015.1:0-8679 GCA_964638775.1 uncultured Pseudomonadales bacterium | reverse complement strand
TCGATCACCATGATCCAGGAGGTGGCGCCGGGGATGTGCGAGCGTGGCTTCGGACGGATCGTCAACCTGTCGGTCAGCTTCATCAAGTTTCCCCAGTCCGGCTTCGCCCACACCCATGCGGCACGGCTGGCGCTGTCCGGGGCGGTGGCCGCCATGACGCGGGACCTCGTGGGGCACAACGTAACGATCAACACCGTGTGCCCGGGCCTGTTCGACACCGATGCCCTGCACACCAACCTGCACGGGCACGCCGAACGGGGGAATACGACCTATGAAGCCATCGTCGAAGACCGCAAGCGCAACTGCCCCGCAGGCCGGTTCGCCGCTCCGTCGGAATGCGGCGACCTGGTAGCCTTCCTGTGCAGCGACCAGGCAGGGTTCATGACGGGCCAGAACATCGTCAACGACGGTGGGGTTTACCAGGGGATGTTTTGACCAGCACATGAAGCTTGCCATTTCGCTCTGCTTGAACGCTTTCCGCCGATGAGTCAACCCGCACTGCTCGCGCCGGAGGGCCGCGTCGTCATGATTTCCGGTGCCTCGCAAGGCATCGGGAAAGCGATTGCCGAGCGCTTGCTCGCCGACGGATACCGCCTGTCTCTCGGCGTCCGGGAAGTCGACAGAACGCGCGCCAGTTTTACTGGCGCCGGAGATGGCAGCCTGTTCGTCGACTACTTCGAAGCGCACGAACCGGAGACCGCCGTCGCCTGGCTGGAGCGCACCCTGGCTCATTTCGGCGCGCTGCACGTGCTGGTCAACAACGCCGGCATCTGGCGCCAGGTGAATTTCGACGAGGGCGACGAGGCCACCCTGGACGAGCTCTGGGCGGTAAACGTCAAGAGCCCGTACCGCCTCACTCGCCTGGCCCTGCCCCATTTGCGCAAGTGCGGTATCGGCAGGATCGTCAACATCGCATCGACCGACGGCATCCGCTTTCGCGACACGAGCTGCTCGGTCGGCTATACCATGTCAAAGCACGCGCTGGTCGCCATGAGCCACGCCGCCCGGCACTTCGCATACGACGACGGCGTGCGGGTTACCGCCCTCTGCCCGGGCGGCGTGCGAACGGACCTCATCGCCACGGTGCCGGGCGTCACCCCCCTGGCCGAACGGCTGGAACCGGCCACGGTGGCACACATGGTCGCCTACCTGCTCAGCCTGCCCAACAACGCCTCGGTCGCCTGGATGCCCCTGAACACCCGCCTCGAATCGACGATCTAACCGGTACCCCGGCGCGGGTCGCCCTCAAAAACCCAGAACGCCATAGTCGCCGTCCAGGATGAGGCGCACAGAGACGAATAACCCCATCCGCTGCCATTCGCGCCAATACAGGGTGCGCTGCCCGATGCAGTCCCGCCGGAGGAAGTGGCCTGCCCCGGTCCACGGCATCGCCGTATCAGGATGACGGCAGAATCGCCTCTGCTTCAATCTCCACGAGATATCCCCCGACCAGGCTGGAAACCGTAACCAAAGTGTTTGCCGGGCGGATGCGACGGAAGTAGCGGCCATGCACCCGTGCGACGGGCTCCCAGTCGGACTCGTCGGTGATGTAGATCCGGGTGCGGACCACATCGGCGAGCGAGCCGCCGAGGGAGGCGATGCTTGCCGCGATCTTGTCGAGTGCATAGGTTGCCTGCCCGGCCGCGTCGCCCGGGCAGATGCCGCTTCCGTCGGTATGCGTGGCGGTGGTGCCGCTGACAAGGATCCGGTTGCCGATTCGCACTGCCCGGCTGTAGGCGCAGATTTCCTCCCAGCGGCTGCCGCTGTCGAGGTTCTTTCGACTGTCATGTCCCGTAACGGAATCCGGCCGGTACAGACCTGGGCCGACAGCCAGGTGATGCGACAGGTCGCCGGCGGCGGTGAGGTACGGCGGCTGCCGATACTCGTCGCCGCAATCGCCGGGCAGCGGCTGTGCCTGGCCGGCAGCCGAGACGATTCGTTCGTTGTCTTCGTCGTCCAGGGAAAAGTCGAATACGGACAGGTTCTGGTTGCGGTATTCCCGCTCACCGAGGCGGGCCCCGACGACGATGGCGGCGACGGCGGGCTGTGCAAGCACCCAGCGTGCGGCCACGTTCGATACGGACACGCCATGCTTTCGCGCGACGACACCCAGGGCGCCAAGGATGTTTTGCAGAACCCCCCAGCCGCCGGCCGTTTCGATGAAGCGGAAATACTTGCTCTTGCTCCAGTCGTCGATATTCCCTCCCCCCGGCTCGGCCCGGCCGACCCAGCGCTCCGACAGAAAGCCGCCCAACAGGCTTCCGTAGGCCAGCAGGCGGATACCGTTCTCCAGGCAGAAGGCGGACATGTCGCCCGCTGCCCGCCGGTCCAGGACCGAAAAGCTGACCTGATTGCAAACCACCGGGATGCCGTGGGCCACGAGAAGACGCAGGTGGTCGGTATCGAAGTTCGTGACGCCCAGGTGCGCGATCAGCCCTTCGGTTTGCAGGCGCGCGAGTTCCGTCATGGCGTCGATGTAGCCGGGATGTTCGAAATGCCACCAGTGAAACTGCAGCAGATCGATGCGCTCGACGCCGAGCCGCTCGAGCCGTTCCTCGACCCCCGCGCGTACCGCGCCGGCAGTCATGGGAGCGGGCCTCGGCACCCACTTGGTGAAGACTTTCGGGCGCGCCGCCTCCCCGGGTTCGAATCGTTGCAGAAGGCGCCCTGCGATCCGCTCGGCGCTGCCGTAATGGTCGGCCATATCGAACGCATCGAAACCGGCGGCGGCATAGTCGGCCAGTGCATCGGCCCCGGCATCGAGGTCAAGCGGCCGGCCGCCGCGTTCCATGTCGGCAACCTGCCACAGGCCCGTAACGATGCGGGGCATGGTGAGGCCGCACCTCAGCCCTGTACGTTCCGGAACATCAGCCATCGGCATGCATGATCGTCACCGGCGCCGGCGGGCCGCGCCTCGTCCCAGGCCCCTCGCGATGCGCCGAGACAGCAGAGACTAGTCCAGGCGCTCCCGCTTCCAGAATTCGCTGACCTCGTCCTCCAGCCCTGTCATTTCCCACCGGATCAGGGAAATCGGCAGGCGACCCGCCGCCATGAAGGTGTCGTGGAAATCCTTCAGGATGAAGTCGTCACCCAGTTGCATCTTGCGGTCTGCCAAAAGATGCTGCATCTGCAGCATCCCGACGGTATAGCCCAGGCCGTAGCCCGGCGGCCGCCGCAAATAGATCTCCGCATCGACCCGCGCCACGTCCACATCGAGCCAGGGGGTGCGCTCCCGCCACCAGTCGACCACTTCGTTGACCGTCATGTCGTTGGTCTGCAGCCACACGTCTGCCGGCACCCGGGCGGCGCGGAAGATGCCGAAGATGTAGATCAGTTCGCGCACCCGGGGCATGTCGTCGATGAGGCCCGCGTTCATCATCCCCTCTTCCAGGTAAACGCCCCAGCCCTCGGCGCGCGCGCCGCTGGTGATCTTGCCGCGGATGGGGTGCGGGTTGTTCCGCTCCACCAGGCCGTCGAAACGGTGGCCGGGAATGACGGCGTGGAGATGATCGGGCGTGGGGTTCCTGTATTGCACGTTTTCCCAGTAGTTGGGGCCGCCCGGGCGCACGATCCAGGGGACGTTGGTATCGAGTTCCTTGACGTATTCGGGAATCGTGATCACTTCCTTCTCGACCAGCCATGTGCGAATACGCTCGTCGGTAGCCGCGATACGTGCCGCGTATTCTTCGGCGGAACCGGAGATCTCGATCTTCGGCAGGTGCCGGTTGCGATGCTGTTCCAGCGCCAGCACCGTCCACAGCCGGTCGAGTTCCCGCAAGCCCAGCGCCACGATCCGGTCCGTGTCGTAGGGCATCAACTTCACGTGCTTGAGGTACCAGTTGAAGTAATCCTCGCCGACGCCGCCGAGGCCGGTCATCTCGGGACGATTCCCGATCAGCCAGGTATTCAGCGCCTCCACGGACCGCTTCGCTTCGGTAACGGCGTCGAGCAGTTCGGGCTGCTGCTCCGCCGCGCGCCCGGCCAAGTCCGCATACCAGCCGATCACTCCCGGGGGCGGCGGTGACCGGTACGGAAACCCATGGCCCACGCCGTCCGCATTGGACAGGTTGAAGATGGCGAGATCGGCGTAGTCGGCGGCCACCTCGGTGAGGTTGTTCATGGCCTGTTCGGCCAGCAGCGACACCGCCTTGAGTTGCACCTGCAATTCGCGGGCTTCGACCTCGGCCAGCGGCAGGTCGGCAAAGGTTAACCGCAGCATGCGGTCGACGTAGAAGCCGGGGTCGCGAGACCAGGGACGGGTCACCTTCAGCGTGAACTCGTACTGGTCGAACCGGGACCGCACCGCCAGGTAATCGACCTGCTGGGCTAGCGGCCAATCCACCACGGCCATGTCTTCGAGGCGGTCCTGGTAGGCCTCCATCTTCGCAACGCGGGCCGCCACGGCATCGGCGCCGTAATCCGGATGCACGTCCGCCGCGGCACCGGCGATGTCCCGGTTCGGCCGGTCGCCGCTGGCGCGTTCCGGGTCCTGCCAGGCAAGGAAATCCTGAAAGAGCGCCACCAGGTCGTCGTAGGAACCCGAGCCTTCCGGCATGCCCTCCAGGCGGGCAGCGGCGGCAAGCGGCGCCAGTATCCAGAACAGGATGGCCGTCGCGGCCATGCGTCCAACGTTAAAACCAGTCATTCCCTTCAATCCTCCCAAATCGCCTCCCAAAACGCGTTGGCGACTGTTACGTTCCGAGCGAGCTGCGGTCCAAGCGAGCTGCGGTCCGAGCGAGCCGCAGCCAAGCAAAAAGATGGGCGAACGCACCATTGAAGTCAATAGATTTGGGCGCTGTGCGAACTCCAATTTTCTAAAACGCACATATGTGAAGGCTGGGTCACCTGAAAATATTTTATTTTTCATTAGGTTATTGAAGGAACCAGACAATTCTCGGCAACGGGAACGCGTCGAAACTCCAGCAGTTTCCCCGGATTTGCAATCTGCGTTGCCGACTGCGCACAATTGTTCGTCGAACGACCGGCCCGCCATGCCGCGAACCGGCACCGGCCGTTCGTTCCGCATGCTATTGGCGAGGGAAGGCATCGACCGTGCATGACCTGTCAGACAAGTCCGTCCTGGTGACGGGTTCCTCGAAGGGGATCGGCGCCGCGATCGCCGCCCGGCTCGGCGCGGCCGGTGCACGCCTGGTGCTGCACTACGGTTCTGACCGGCGCGGCGCGGAACAGGCGGCAGGCGATATCGGCAACGACCGGAAAACGCTGATCCGTGCCGACTTCACCGACCGGAGCGCGGCTGACGTGCTCTGGGACGAAGCGGAACGCTGGGCCGGCGATATCGACGTGCTGGTGAACAACGCCGGAGTCATGCTCTGGGGCGGCGGATTCGAATCCCCGAACGCGGACTGGGACCGGGTCTGGGACGAATCGCTCGAAGTCAACGTATTGGCGCCGGCACGCCTGCTGCGCCGGGCCGTCGGGCACTTCCTCAAGAAAGGAGGCGGCACCATTGTCACCGTATCGAGCTGGTCCGCGCAACGGGGCTCCACCAATCCGGACAACATCGCCTACGCCGCCTCCAAGGCCGCGCTTCACGCCGCCACCCAAACCGTTGCGCGCGCCTACGCGGCTCAAGGCATTCTGGCCTACGTCGTGGCCCCGGGGGTCGTCGATACACGGCTTTCGGAACAGTTCGCCGCCACCCAGGGAGGCGCTGAAAAGCTCGCCTCGGGGCTGGCCATGGGCGAATGGGTGCCTCCTTCGGAAATTGCGGAACTGGTGGCCTGGCTCGCCAGCGGCCGCAGCCGTCATCTTTGCGGGGCGACCCTCGATGTCAATGGCGCCAGCTATGTTCGTTAAGCCGGAGGTCGCGTTCTCGCCCCCATTTTTCCGGAGCCGGAGCCCGGGAACGCTGGGGAAACGTACCTGGGCCTTCTGCTGGCTGGCTGCCCTGCTGGCCGTGCTGGCGACGCCATCCGGTCAGGCCCGGGACCTGGACGAGATCATCAGCGACGGCACGATCCGCATCGGCGTCAATCCGAATTTCCCGCCGATGAGTTCCTTCAGCCTGACCAATCAACTGGAAGGCTTCGATATCGATATCGGCAACCGCATCGCCCAGGCACTGGCGGTGGACGTGGCGTTCGTGACCACCGAAACGGCCCAGCGGGTCCCGTTCCTGGTCTCCAACCGCATCGACATCGCGCTCGGCGCCCTGACCCGCACCCCGGCGCGGGCGAAGCTGATCAGCTACACGCTGCCCCTGCACTCCGAGACCATGGGGGTCATCACCACCGAGGCGGTCGACATCGCGTCATGGAAAGACCTCGACCGCGAGGACATCACGCTCGTGAACATGCGCGGCAACCTGTCGGTCTCCCTTCTGAAGGAGCGCCTGCCCAGACCGCGCGTACTGCTGGTGGACGGGAACGCGGACACGATCCGCGCCATCGCGCAGGGGCGCGCCGATGCGCTGGTGGAGAACGTCGATTTCTTCCTCCGCTTCACCGGCAACTATCCCGGCGTCCGCTGGCGCATTCTCGACGACCCGATTCACGTGGCCTACTGCGGCATCGGCATCGGCAAGGGCAACCTGGCGCTCCGGGATTTCCTGAACGTGCTGCTTTTCGACCTGCACACGTCGGGCTTCATCGACGATACCTGGCGGAAGTGGTACGGCGCACCGATGGCCGCGCCGATCGAACCCGATCCCTACTTCTGATCGCCGGTTGCGGTGGACTACACCTTTCAGTTCTCGGAAGTGTTCGCCGAGCTTCCCTACCTGCTCGGCGGCGCCCTGGTCACCCTTGAAATCGCCTTCATCTCGTTCTGGGGCGGTGCGCTCATCGGTCTAGGCGGGGCGCTTGCCAAGGTATACGGCGGCCCGGCGCTCAAGAAAACCGCTTCCACCTATGTAACGGCGCTGACCAACACGCCCGCCCTGGTACAGATTTTCCTGCTCTACTACGCCCTGCCCGATGCGGGAATTCTGCTCGGGTCGATGACCGCCGTGCTGATCGGCCTGGTACTGAACGCAGGGGCTTACCTCACGGAGATCATCCGCGCCGGCATCGTCTCGGTTCGGCCCTCGGAGATGGATGCGGGGGTGACGCTCGGCATGTCGCGGCTGCAGCTTGTGCGTTACGTCATGCTGCCCCACACTGCGAAGACCATCTACGCGCCGCTGTCGAATTTCTTCGTGTGGCTGGTGCTCGGCAGTTCCCTGGCGGCGTTGTTCGGCGTGGAGGAACTGACCGGGCGGGCCATAAACGTCAGCACGGCGAACCTGCGCAGCATCGAGACCTTTGCCGTCGTGGCGGTGATCTATGTGGTTCTTACCGTGTTCGCGAGCGCATCTCTCGCACTCGCCGGCCGCGTGCTGTTCCGGGTCAAGGCGAAGGTGTTCTGATGCTGGATACGGTCGTGCAGCAGGCCCCGGCCTTCTTCAATCCGCACAACCTGGTCTTTATCCTGCAGGCGATGGGCCGCACGCTGGGCATGACCATCGTCGGCTGTGCGACCGGCTTCGTGCTGGGCATGGCCATCGCCGTCCTGCGCGGTTCCCGGTCGGTCCTGCTCATGCCGTTCCGGCTCATCGCCATCGGTTACGTCGAGGTCTTCCGGCGCATTCCCTTTCTGGTGATCCTGTTCATCGTGCTGTTCGTGATCGAGCCCCTGCTGCCCGGCACATCGCTCCTCGGCATCGCCACCATTTCGGTGTGCCTGCTGTCCACCGCGTTCCTGTCGGAGATCATCCGGGCCGGGCTCGAATCGGTGCCCGGCCGCCAGATCGAAGGCGCCCATGCGTTGAACTTCAGCGCCCTGCAGACCCTGGTGATGGTCACCCTGCCCCAGTCCTGGAAAGTCATACTGCCGCCCGCGGCCGCCTTCGTGGTGATGTTCGTCAAGGACACCTCGCTCGCCTCGCAACTGGGCGTCATCGAACTCACGTTCGCGGGGAAGATGCTCGTAAACCGGGGCTTCTCGCCACTGCTTGGCTTCGGGGCCATACTGGTGTGCTATTTCATCCTGTCATACCCCTTGAGCCGCGCGGCGGCTCGCCTGGAGAAACGGCTTGCCGCATCTTGAAATCGTCAATTTGTCGTCACGGTACGGCTCCGAAGAGGTTCTCAGCGGCATCAGCCTGGCCGCGGACCAGGGCGAAGTCCTGAGCGTGATCGGGCCGTCAGGATCGGGGAAGAGCACGCTGCTGCGCGTGCTGATCGGGCTGACCCCGCCGAGCGGCGGCGAGGTGTTCATCGCGGGTGAAAAGGTCGACTACGCAAGCCGCCGCAGCCTCAAGGGCCTGCGCGGGAAGATGTCGATCGTCTTCCAGGAATACAACCTGTTCCAGAACATGACGGTCATGCGCAACGTCACCGTCGCGCCGATCAAGATCAAGAAACGCCCCCGCGAACAGGTCGAACGGCAGGCTGAGGCGTTGCTTGCAAAGGTGGGCATGGCGCACAAGCAGGATGCCTACCCCGAGGAACTCTCCGGCGGACAGCAGCAGCGCGTCGCCATTGCCCGGGCGCTCGCCACCGATCCCGAGATCCTGCTGTTCGACGAAGTGACCGCCGCCCTGGACCCGGAGCGGGTCAACGAGGTGCTCGAGACGATTCGCGGGCTGACGAACGAAGGCATCACCATGATCATCGTCTCCCACGAGATGGCGTTCGTTCGTGAGGTTTCGACGCGCGTTGCCATGATGGACGAGGG
>CAZWZH010000014.1:0-27989 GCA_964638775.1 uncultured Pseudomonadales bacterium | reverse complement strand
GGGTTGTCGGGCGCTGCAGTCGGCGATTGGGGGCCAGGCGTGGGCGGCCTGCTGCGGGTTTGCTGCGGCGGGGAACCGGGGTCTTCCTGGGCGGTGCCCGGGTTGTCGGGCGCTGCAGTCGGCGATTGGGGGCCAGGCGTGGGCGCCCTGCTGCGGGTTTGCTGCGGCGGGGAACCGGGGTCTTCCTGGGCGGCGTCCGGCCTGACGGCCGCTGTTGTCGAAGATGGGTGATTGGGCGCGGTCTGTCCGGTATTCGAGTCGCCGGATGCGGGCAGCCTTGTGGCGGTTTGATAAGGAATCGAACCGGTTGAATCAGCCTGAACCCGGTTTTCGGATTCGACTGTTCCGGGCGCGCCGGCGGGCATCGGCCGTGCGGGGCGGGATGCCATTGGGGGGGAGTTGTTCTCCGTACCCGGGCTCGATCCGGCACCCGGTACGGGTGGCTCGGCCGGATTGGGTTGCCTCGGGGAATTTGGCGACTGGCCTGACGATGCATGGCCGGGTTGCTGCCGCGAGCCCGGCGGGGTCATGGCGTCGTCTGCGGCTGGATGTACGGGTACCGCGGCGGTGGGCGGTTGCGAAGGGCCGGACGATCGCTGGAGACCGTCCAGGGTGGCCAGGACAGCCCGGCGGGTTTCCGGGGACTGGGCTTCGTTCAGTTCCTTTGTGGGGTTCAATGTCCGCTTGAACAGCTCTCGATTCGCGGCAGCCGGGCTGCCCGGGGCGGACGGCTCCGGCGCTGGTGAAACGCCGGAATCGGCTTGAGACGGGGGCAAGTTGATTACGTTATCCATGAGTTTCTGCTCTCTCTACTGTGAAACGGGCTGCGACTGTTTCCTCGGTTTCAGTTTCCTCTCCACGCTCCTCGCGGAGCTCTTCCATCCCGGTCAATCGGCTGACGTACTCCTCGAACCGGACCACTTCCCGGCGGGCTTCAAGCCCTCGCCGCCGGTGTTCGGTGAGTTCCCGGTCGGCATTCTCGAGCGCGTTCCTCGCATCGGCGAGTTCGTCCTCAAGTTTCAGTTCGCGGCTTCTCAGAAAGCCGATCCGCTGGCGGTAGCGGTCCAGTTTCGTGGCGCTCAGTTTCTGTCGGTGCACGGCTAGGTAGAGCCGGGCCGCCTCCTGTTCACGCCAATCATGGAAGTCCTGAAGTTCCCGCTCTTTCGCCTGACAGGCCGCGTGCACTCGGTCGTACTTCCGCTGCGCCTCGCCGAGCCTGGCGATGGCCTCGCGTTCGCGCTCGCGTTTTATGGTAAGCAGCCTGGCCAGCATTTTCGGTTTTCCGTGCTTGGTGTTCCGTGCCTGGTCATCCGTCCCCGACTATCCGTCCACGGCCTGTTGCATTTGCTGGAGCGTCTCTTCCAGCGATGAGCTTTCCCGAAGGTCCTGTTTCAGTACCGCGTTGATCCGGTCGACCTTGGCAATGGCCTCGTCCGCGACGGAGTCCGATCCCTGCTTGTACTCGCCGACCTTGATGAGCAGCTCCACTTCCCGGTATTTCGCGAGAAGTTCCCGTATTCGCGTGGCGAGGCGAACGTGATCTTCCAGGGCTACCCTGTTCATCACCCGGCTGATGCTGGCGAGCACGTCGACGGCGGGGTAGTGGTTGGCCTGGGCAAGCTCGCGCGAAAGGACGATGTGGCCGTCGAGAATGGAGCGCGTTTCGTCGGCCACCGGCTCGGTCATGTCGTCGCCTTCGACGAGCACGGTGTACAGTGCGGTGATCGAGCCCCTGTCCGATTGTCCCGCCCTCTCCATGAGTTGCGGCAAGGCGGCGAACACCGAAGGCGGGAAACCACGGCGCGTCGGCGGCTCTCCGGCCGACAGCCCGATCTCCCGCAGGGCTCGGGCGAAGCGGGTCACTGAATCCATCAACAGCAGCACTTTCGATCCCTGGTCGCGGAAGTATTCGGCTATGGCCGTGGCCACGTACGCCGCCTTGATGCGCTCCATGGCCGGGCGCTCTGAGGTCGAGACGACGACCACCGACCGCTGGAGCCCTTCCGGGCCGATGCCCTGCTCGATGTACTCCCGCACTTCCCGGCCGCGCTCGCCAATGAGCGCCAGAACCTTGACGTCGGCATCGGTATTGCGGATCAACATCGACAGGAGCGAACTCTTGCCGCCGCCGGCAGCGGCGAATATCCCCATTCGTTGCCCCTCTCCACAGGTCAGCAGCCCGTCGAAGACGCGCAATCCCATGGTCAGCGGCCGGTCGATGATGCGGCGCCGCATCGGGTCGGGGGGCTCGGCGAGCACCGGGTAACGGGCGGCGCACTTGACCGCGCCGCCGTCGAGGGGCTTGCCCAGGCCATCGAGCACGCGGCCGAGCAGTGACGGACCGACGGCCACTTCGTGGGTTTTTCCCGTGGCGGCGACCTGGGTGTAGTTGGAAATCCCCTGCGTCGCCCCCAATGGAGACAGCAGCACCTGCTGGCGGTCGAAGCCGATCACTTCGGCCAGCCGGTCCGCCCGGCGGGAATGCGGCCGGGCGCTTTGCAAAAGGCACAGCTCGCCGATCCCTACGCCCTGGACCGTGGCCCGGATCAGCGAACCGGCAACGCACTGTACGAGCCCGCGCTTCTCGATGAGCGGCGCATCGCGAATCGTTTTGCCTGCCCACCCGGTGAATCGATCGAGTCTCGCGCGAAGCGACGCCGGGTCGTGGTGAAAGCGGTCAATGTTCATTCACCCATGGTTCCGGCTACAGGGATATCTTGCCGAGGGGCTGCACGGTCACTTCCTGCGTCAGTTCCTGAAACGAGAGCACGGCAAGGTCGTAGAACTCGATTTCGATCATCTTGCGCAGGTAGCGACGGATATCCATCGCGGTGACGATCACCGGTTTGGTCTCCAGCCTGCCGATGTCGCCGACCAGCGCCCTGGTTTCCGCGACAAGGCGCTCGGTGACCGGGGGGTCCAGGGCGAGATAGTTTCCCGATGAGGTCTGGCGGATGCCCCCCCGGATGGCCTCCTCGGCGTCCTGATCGAGCAGATAGGCGGAAAGCACGTTCTGGTCGTTGCTGTACTTGTAGCTGATGTAACGCTTCAGGTCGCTGCGCACGTATTCCGTCAACATGACCACGTCCTTCTCCTGCTGGCCCCATTCGACCAGCGACTCGAGGATCAGGCGGACGTTGCGAATGGAGACGTCCTCTCCGACCAGGCGCTTAAGGACCTCGCTGGTCTGGTGGATGGGGAGGACGCGCTGGGCTTCCTTGATGAGTTCGGGGTAGGTTTCCTGCAGCCGTTCGAACAGGTCGTGGGTTTCCTGTATGCCGACGAACTCTTCCGCGTACCGCTTCATGACATATGCCAGGTGATAGGTGAGCACCTTGTGCAGCGGCATGAACGACATGGATGTCTCGCGCAGGGACTGGGCATGCTCGTCTTCGATCCAGATCGTCGGCCTGTTCGGCAGGAAAGGATCCTCCCGTTCAGCGGGAATTCCCGTAATGTCAAGCTGCGATTCGCTGTCGGCGTACAGGACGCAGCCGGGTCGCAGAACTCCCCTGGCAACGGGAATCTCCTGGAGCAGGATCGCGTAGGCGTTCTCGGCGATGTTCTCGTTGAATCGAACGTGGATGCCGGGAAAGGGCACCCCGAGGTCGAGATACAGGGCGCGCCTTACCTTCGCGGCTTCCCGGTTCAGGAGACGCATGTCGAGGTGCGGCTGCAGGGAAGCGGATATGTCGACCAGCAGGGGCGGACCCAGGGTGACTTCCTGTTTGCCCGTCAACTGCGCTTCCACTTCGGCCTCGGAGCTTGTTTCCGTCGATATGGGTGTAAGAATCGAAGAGACTTGGCTTTCCGCGTTGTCCTCCTCCTTCTTTTTGGAAGCCCTGAGCAGCAGAAGCCCGGCGCCGGAGGTTGCCGCGGCCAGGGCAAGAAAAGTGAACATGGGGAAACCGGGAACCAGGCTGAACGCCACCATGAGCGCGCCCGCGACAAGCAGGGCCCGTGGCTGGGCGCCGAATTGCTGGCCGATGTCGCTGGCCAGGTTCTCCGTCTCGTCGGTGCTGACCCGGGTGACGATGATTCCCGCCGTCATGGCGATCAGCAAAGCGGGAATCTGCGCCACCAGCCCGTCCCCGATAGTAAGGATCGAGTAGATCTGAATGGCCTCGTCGAAGTTCAGGCCGCGCTGCGTCATGCCGATGATCAGCCCGCCGACAAGGTTTACGCCGATGATGATCAGTCCGGCGATGGCGTCCCCCTTGACGAACTTCATGGCGCCGTCCATCGAGCCGTAGAGCTGGCTCTCCTTCTCGACCACCTGCCGCCGCTGGCGCGCCTCGGCCATGTCGATCACACCGGCGCGCATGTCCCCGTCTATGCTCATCTGCTTGCCGGGCATCGCATCGAGGGAAAAGCGTGCGCTCACCTCGGCCACACGCTCCGCGCCCTTGGTTACCACCAGGAACTGGACGATGGTGATGATCAGGAAGATCACCATGCCGATCACGAGGTTGCCGGCGACGACGAAGTTGCCGAACGTGTCGATGATGGCGCCAGCATCGGCCTGCAGCAGCACGAGCCGGGTCGTGGTGATGGAAAGGGCCAGGCGGAACAGGGTCGACAGCAGCAGAACCGCAGGGAACGCGAAGAAATCGCTGGCCGTGCGGATGTAGATGGCGAGCATAAGCAGCACGACGGATATGCCCATGCTCATGCCGATGAGCACGTCCACCAGCTCGGTGGGCAGGGGCAAAATCATCATGAAGATGATTGCGACCAGCAGCGATGCGAGCAGTACGTCCTTGCGCTGCGTAATGCCGTAGAGAATGTTCTGGGCGTTTTCTGGAACGGGCATCTGGTATGGCCTTCGTCGCTTCGGGTTGTCGGTCAGGGCCCCGGGGGGTGTGGCTGTCGGGCGGGTGAGCGCTCTTCGAGACGGGCGGTCAGCGCGTCGAAGGCGGCCCGGTCACGCTGGCTCAGTTGGCATCGGGCCAGGCGGCCCAGGGCCGTTCTGCAGCGGCCTTTCTCGTCCTGGATCAAGAGGGCGTAGGCGAGCAGTTTCTGTCCCTGCACGTTATATGGGTCGACCAGGCCGAGAAGCTCGAGCAGCACGATGGCCCGGTCGGTCTTGCGCTGATCCAGGAACGTGTTCGCCGCCGCAAGCAGCCAGGAAACGTGGTCTTCCCCAAGATCTTGAAACGCGCTGGGGCCCCCCGATGTCATATGCCGATCAAGGTGTTGCGCGCGAACGCGAATGCGGCGAAATCGTCCTTCATCGCCGCGAGCAGCGTGCGGGCCGATTGCAGAATGCGGCCCGTTTCGCCGATCTCGCCGGGATGGTTGGCGCTGGCTTTCTCAATTTGGTCGAAGAGTTGCCGGTAACGGGCGGGAGCGGTCACATAGGGATTGGAGAGGCTCGGCCTTACCGCATCCGCGAACATTCTTTCGTTGGCGTTGAGATTGAATACCCGTTCGACGTGCCGCGGAATCGAGGCGCCGGTCGGCAGATTGACCTTGTGACGCGGAAAGTCTTCCGGAGACCGGACCGAGGAAGGCTGATAGGAGACGCCCTCGACGCCCATGTGCAGCGTGATGGCCACGGCGTTCAGAGCCTCGCGTCTGCGTAGAGCTTGCGGATCAGCTTGAAGGCGTTGTACATGTGCCCTGCGTCCGTGCGGTAGAGGCGTGCGGCCAGCACGATCAGGTCGTCGCCCTTCAGGCCGGCCTGGAGAAAGTACGGCTGGTGGCTGTCGGGGCGGCACGAACGAAGCAGCAGCGTGATCGTCTCTTCGACGTCGGAGGGCGGCACGTGCCGAAACACGGCGAGCAGGAACTCATCTCCGGAACGCTCGACGTCCACGAGGTATCGGCCGCTGTCCACGGAGAGATTGAGGGTATCCATCGTCCAGTCGGCGGTATGGCTGAATCCCAGGCTGGCGCCGAAGTCCCCGACCGCTCTTGACCACCAGCGCGGACTGGACCCTCTATTGGCGCCTGAGGTTGTAGGATGGTTCATATTCACACCCGTTCGCCGTATTCCCGCCGCGCCGGCGAGTCGCTCCGTCAGTCGTCGACCGCTTCGTTGTCGATGGCCAGGTCCAGGGCCTGCTGCACCGATATCATCACCCGGTCCCGTTGGCTCAGATCGTCACCGAAAGCCTTCAATGGCATCGAGCGGACAAGTTCCTTGAATCCGTGCAGCAGGTAGATTGCGCCTTCATCGCTGTTCACGCCCATTTTTTCGGGAAGGCCGTTGAATGCGTCAGCGCCCTGCCAGGCGCGACTCTGGGCGCTCAGCAGTTCCGACATCAGGTTCCTGGCGGCCAGTGGCCCGGTGTCGGCGCCGTAGTTCCGCTGCGTGCGAAGCATGAGCTCCCGGCACTGCTGATGGACGCTGTTGAGCGATTTGAGCTGGTGCATGTCGTTGACGATCTGCCTGAGCCGCGTTCTGGAGACCGACTGCATAGCGGCTGCGAGGTCTGCGCCCAGCGCGTTGAGAAGAAACCGGACGGCATCGTCGAAGGTCTTGCCCGGATGCCCCTTGACGATTCTTAGAAAGGCGTCGTTGATTTCCTCGCAGTCCAGCACCACATCGCGATACAGGTCGCGCAAGTCCTGGGTGCTGCCAAGTTCTTCGCCGGAAAACGATTGCGCGACGGTAGAGACGTTCAGGCCCGCCTGGATCGCGGGCCCGTTTTCTTCGCGCAGGCTCTCGATAGCGCCTTCCAGGGCTGCAATCAGTGCGGGCTCCGCGCTCCCCGAAACGCCTCGCCCCAGGGAAAACGAAAGTGCGAGGAACTGGTGGGTCGGGTCTTCGGAAAATTCCTTCGCGCGTTGCCGCAACTCCTGGGGACCGGGAGGCTCTCCGGAGGCTGAAAGCGAATTGGCGAAGTCCGCGAGCTTCTGGTTTCTCTCCAGGTCGGGCACCTGTTCCAGGTACTTGCGCGCCTGTTCCAAGGCAAAGGGATCCAATGCCCGGTCGCTTGCCAGTCTGCGTTGCGCAAGCCTCTTTGCGACGCTTTCGCTCCTGAGGAAAGTCAACTCCTCCGCGGCTTCCTGAAGTTGCGCGGTGGGATTGGGCACCAGGTCCACGCGCTCGCCCCGAAAGCTGCCGGTGGCGCCGGCGGGGTTGCTCTGGGACGGCGTCAGGGGGTTGACGCGGGTTTGGCCGGCAGGATCGACGCTGTTGGTCATGATCTGCGGACGTGTCAGACCCGAGACCAGACGTTTCGGCTGGTCTGGTGCATGCCTTCCTGCATCTGCTGGAGAATCTGGAGCATGTCGTGGGCGCTTTTCTGCATCGAGTCGCCGAACGCCTTGGTGTTGTCCATGTAGGAACGCTGCTCTTCCGCCCTGGCTTCGTCTTCCTTGATGTCGGCTTCCATCTGCTTCGCTTCGTGTTCCAGTGCGGTTTTGATGAGCTCACCGCTGGAACTCGCCAGGAGCGAAAGCCCCTGGCTGATGAGCACGACGTTCTGCGACCGGGCCGACAGCCGTTGCGACACGGTGTGGTCGAGCAATCGGTTCATTGCCTCCTGATCGGCGCGGTCGAGGCCCGGCAGGGAATCTTCGCCGG
Source organism: uncultured Pseudomonadales bacterium (assembly GCA_964638775.1). Classification (GTDB taxonomy): domain Bacteria; phylum Pseudomonadota; class Gammaproteobacteria; order Pseudomonadales; family Azotimanducaceae; genus Azophilus. Next base: position 20,455 of record CAZWZH010000014.1, on the reverse strand, counting down.
GCGGATTCTGGCTCGCGGGTGCGTCGGGATCTCTTACCGGCACCTCGTTATCTCCGGGAACCTGGGCGTCGGGCCCGTGCGACGGATCCGGTGTCTCCGCGAGAGACCGGGTCTCGGGCGAATCCACGCCGGCACGGCCGTCGGGTGTTTCGGAGGCGGCCTGCACTTCAGGGGCGTCGACCCGCCCTTGCGTGGCGGGAGCGGGCTCAGGGGTGGAAGCCACATCCGCCGCGGGCTGACTGGCTGTTGGTTGGGCCTGCCCACCCGGCAGCGGTGTGGTCGATGTCGGCGGTGCGGATGGAGCCGGTGTGGATGGAGGCGGTGCGGATGGGGCCGGCGTGGACGGTGCCGGTGAGGGGCCGGACGAGGGCGCGTTGGAGGTCGTTGGCGATCTTGTCAACGACGATCCGTACAACCCGCCGCCGATGCTGATTCCCGCGGAAACGATCTGCAATCCGCCGGAAACGACGCCGCCGGCAAGCGCCAGCGTGGCGCTGGTCCGAAGATCGTCGGCAATGGCGTGCATCTGCTGGGCAATCGCCTCGATTTGCATCACCCGCGCATCGCGGGCCGCCCGTGCGAGTTCCGAGTCGATCAACAACATCAGCGCCGCGATGCGGGCATAGTCGACGCCGACGTTTTGCCGGATGGCCTCGATTGCCATTTGCGCCTGCCTGTTGTCGATGGTTCCGGAACCCGGCGGCAACTGCTGTTCCTGCGTCAGCGGGGAATGCGCCGTCACGGGGAGTTCCATGCCGACGGGGTGCCCGCCGGAGGGTGCGCTCCGGGATCCATCGGGTCCGGGGGTGGAATGGGGGGTGTGGTCGACGCCTGCGACTGCTGTCATGACGTTCTCCTTGTCGCATACGTTGTTGCCTGCATGGATTCAGGGCACAACAGGCGACAACGAGTTGTTGAAATGTCCCGAATTGGACAACGTCGGTTGGGAAAGTTCCCGTTTCGGCTTGCGGGAGAACCCGTCTCGCCGGCCATGCGCTCCGGCTTGAGCTCCGGCCGGGAACCGCCGGCCCGCCGCGGCGGGTGCATCGGCTGCCGCGGCGGGAAGCCGGTGGGAAATGCGGGCTAACCCTGATCCGCAGGGGAAGGAGCACTAGCTTCGTTGTGACTCCCGATAGCTTTCAGGGCATCGATCGGTTCGAGCGGACCGTCCTCGAATCCCGAATTGATCCGGTAGGAGATTTCCGAAGACAGGATTCTCGGTACGATCAGAAAATAGCGCGCGAGCGATTTGTCCCGGTCTGCCTTGGTGGAAAACAGCCTGCCCATCAACGGTATGCGGCCCAGCACCGGAATCCGCTGTTCGAAGCGGGACTGTTCGCGCACGGTGTAGCCGCCGATCAGCAGGCTGTTTCCTTCCCGGACGACAGCCTGGGTCCGAATCAGGTTCTGCGAAATCTCGGGGACGCCTGTGACGGCGAGATCCGCGCCGCCACGGCTGCCGTCTTCGATGTGTATCGCGAGCTGCACGCTTCTCTGTTCGCCGTCGTAGATGATGTGCGGGCGAATGCGTACCACCCAACCGTACGAAACCGGGGCGAGATCGACGGATTCGGCGTCGTTGCCGCCGAGGCGGACATAGAAGGTTCGGTTGTTCTGAAACGACGCCTCGTGGTTGTCCAGCGTGGTTACGGAAGGACGGGTGAGAATGCGGCTCTTGCCGGCGCTGCGCAGGGCGCGCACGCGCAGGGCGAGGCCGTCGATGTCCCACTGGTTCTGTGCGTAGTGGAAGGTGGAGCCTTCGTCGTTGGCCAGTGCATTGACCTGCAATGAGTCCGACTCGAGGCCGAAGCTCAGTTCCTCGGCGGCGGATGCGTCGATGTCGAGCACGGAGACGCCGATTTCGATCTGGTCCAGCGGGTTGTCCAGTTCCCTGATCAGGCGTTCGTAGATGGGCATCCGATAGCTTCTGTCGCGCACGATGATGGCGTTCAGCCGCGGGTCGCCGATGACGAAGGCTTCCTGACCCTCGCCCCGGGCGCCGGTGACCCGGGACGAACGGGGCGCAACCTTTCGGCCGGCGTCCCGCTGTTCGGGTATGACGCCCGAACCGCGCAGCTTGGTCGGCGGCCTGGCCGCGTCCTCCCCCTCCGCAATGCCGATGACGTCGGCGACGTGAGATACGTTCATCAGCTTGGCGACCATTTCCGCCAGGCTTGCGACCTTTCTCGGCCCGTCGCCGCTGCCGCTGTCGACCTGATCGACGTAACCGTATTTCACCGGGAATATGCGAACCAGGTAGTCGAGGTCTTCTTCCCGCGTCAGCCGGTTGCTCCATTCGAGATCTTCCTCGGCGAGTTTGCCGGCGATTTCAGAGCCCCATTCGACGAACCGGGGCGGGCCGGAAAGCTGCAACTGATTCTCGGCAGGCAAGAAGACCCAGTTCAGGGGAACGCCGCGCAAGCGCGCATCCGTTATCGAATCCTTGAACGCCTCCCGGCGGGAGAAGGGAAAGCCGATGGTTTCCCGAATCGACTCCGTGCCGTCGTACAGATGGAGCTTGTTGCCGTCGAAAATCCAGATCAGCCCGAAGCGGGTGTGCAGTTCGGCGAGAAACTCCTCCGCGGTCATGACGGGGACACTGTCCTGTACGGTGAAGTCGATGTTCGCGCTTACGAATACCGGAATGTCGAGGCTGGTGCCGAAGTCGTACAGCAGCGCACGAAGAGATTCGTTGTTGGCGACGTAGCCGTAGCGCGTATCGATCCAGTCCGGGTTGCCGGCGATTTCGATCTGCCCGGTTTCGGTCTCCGCCGAAACCAGGCCGCAGGCGAATGCGAAGGCGGCCGCGGCAGCCCGGAACTTTACCCTGGGAGGCATATGGGAAGAGCCCGGCGCCGCTCCCGGACGGGATGGCGGGTCATGGGTGATAGTAGGACCAGGTGCGCTCAAGTACCAGGCTGGCCGCGTCCAGCCCTTTTTTCAGGGCAGTGAGCCGGCGGTATTCCTCGGGTCTTGCGCCTTGCTTCAGTTCCGCTTCGATGGCCGCGGCCTGCTCGGCGATAGCGGCGCCTATGGAAGATTTCAGTGAACCGGAGCGATCCTGTTCCAGTTGGGTCTCGATCTGCATCCGGATTCGCGGTTCGGGTTGGGTTTCCATTTCCGTCTCCGTGGTGACTTTCATGTACGGGCGGCCCTTGCTCCGGGGCCTTGGTCAAACTCTCAACATGCCGCCGTCCGGCAGCGCGGCCTCGCTCGCCTGCCGCTCTGCCGTACTTTCGACAACGCCGGCTGCAAGGTGTTCCATCCATAGTTCGGCAATGTTCACGAAGTCTTCGACGATGGATTCGAGCCTGGGCAGACGCAGCGTTTCCAGCAGCTCTTCCCTGATCAGTACGGCGTCGTTGTTCTGCGCATCGACACTCAGGGTAGAGCCCCGGGTGGCTGCCAGAAGATGGTTGGCGTGCAACATGGCCGTGTGAAACGAGTCGGCATCCCGGTCGGGAACCGAGCCCAGGAGGGAGTAGATGAACAGGCTTTCTCCGCCGTTGGCGAGTTCGAAGCTCACGGCGACATCGTCGAACATCAGATTGCACCGATTGTCTTCGTCGGTTCTGAGGTCGGGAATGCCGATGGCGGCACCGAACTCCCCAATCAGGTTTTCCATGATGGCTATGGACATCGGGACTACTCCGGGATTCGGGTTGCTCGGTCTTTTTCGGGGGTTTCCCGTCGCCGGTGCGCCGCATCCACCAGGCCAACGGGCTGCGGGTTCGCTTGTTCCAACGCAACGGCCAGGGCCGCGGCGCGCTTGCGCAGGTCTGCGTGCGCGGAAGCGCTCGGCAGCCCGCAGATGAACTCCACGGCATCGAATGCCTTGCGGGCGTTCTTCATGTCGCCGAGGGCAAGATAGCACTCGCCGGCGTGCAGAGCCGGGCGGGGATTGGTGGCGTCGAGTACCGCCGCCATGCTGTAGGCGGTAACGGCCTGTTCATGGCTGCCGGAAAGCTGGCAGGAGGCCGCAAGCCCCATCCAGAATCGGCTCTCCGCATGGTCGTTGTGCACGAGAAACTGGAAGAGCCGGCGAGCTTCGTCATACTTGCGCTGCTGGTAGGCGTTGTGGGCGAAGTGGTACACGGCTTCCAGTTCTTCCTCCGTGTAGCCTCTCACATCGGCCAGCGTTGCCCCTTCCATCAGGCAATTCTTGGCCAGTTCCTCGACCCTGAGAAGGTCGTTTTCGCTCAGGGTGTCCAGGATGTCGGTCGCCGCTTCCACGTTGAAGCCTCCTTTATGTCAGGGTTGTGCACGGAAAACTCGGTTGGGTGTCGATTGACGAATGGACCGCCTGGCAGGCCTCACCACCGTGACACGAGGTTCTTCATCATGTCGTGGGCCTTGTCGGCCAGGCTGTTGGCGCTTTCCAGCGCCGTGTTCATGAGATTTACCACGTTCTTGAACTTGGTCATGAACAGGTTGTTGCTGTCATTGAGTTGATCGATAAAATTGTTTACCTGCGCCTTGAATTCGTCGATGTCGGTATGGTCGATGATGGTAATGCCGTGCATTTCGTACTGGTTGTTTCCATCTTCATACCAGAAGTCGAACTCCATGGCGCGGTCGGTGTACTTTATCCAGTTGCCGTCTTCATCAAGGTAAAGTCCGTAATAGTTGCGCACGGATTCCGGAAGCTCGGGGACGGCGGAGCCGTAAAACACTATGCGATTTACGTTTGGGTCTACGGAGCAATTTACCTCGTTTTCCAGGAAAGCCACCATCTCGGGCGTGACCGGGCAACGGTCTCGAAAGCTCTTGCCGGTGTCTGCCCATTCCTGGAGGTCTCCGAGGTCGATCAGCATCTGGCGCGCGGTCCGTATCTTCTCAAGGTGCTGTTGTGCCATCTCGGTGCGGTCGGCGCCCACTTCCTTCATCACGACGCTGCGGTGCATCATGACGAAATGCGCTGCTTCGGCGGCGGAGACCCGGACCCCGCCGAAAGAAACCATCCCGTCGTCGGAGATGCCGTTCCCGGTTTCCACGGCAGAACCGTAGAATCCGCCTGATGGGTCGACTGCGGTCATTGTCTGCCTCCTGAGAGAATCCTGTCGAAGTGCCGCCCGAACGCCGGGCGCGTCAGATGGTCTGCCGTATGTGCATGGACGTATCCCGGGAGTCGGCAATGGTGTCGACCACGATCGCCCCCGCGTCCTGAAGCTGTTCGATCATCTTGCGGATGCGCCGCAGCCAGTCGTAGGTCATTTCCTGAAACTTGGCCAGTTCCGCCTGTTCGTCCTGAACGTCGGCGCGGGCCATCGTTGCCTCATAGTTGGAGACGGTTCCGGGAACCTGTGCCGATGAACCGCCGACCTGGGCCACTCCCTGGGAAACCTGGGCGGCCGCCCGCACCCGGTTTGCCACACGCACCACCTTGGCGCCGGCTTCAGCCGTCTGCGCGGCGTTGCTGGCCGTCTGGGTTCCGGTTGAGGCCGTTTGAGTGGCCGTCGCGCCGGTGTGGGTTGCGGTGGCACCGGTCTGTGCAGCGGTGGCGCCGGTCTGTGCAGCGGTGGCGCCGGTTTGAGTGGCCGTGGCAGCCGTCTGAGTTGCCGCGGCGCCAGCCTGAGCGCCGGCGGCTGCGGTCTGGGTTGCCCCCGTGCCGGTTTGAGCGCCGGCTCCGGCAAGGGCGGTCGCGCTCGAAGCGGCGCCGGCCGCTCCAGCGCCGAAGCTCAATATGGTCATCGCGATGGTAAGTACCAGCATGAAAGCGGCCAGGCCGATCTGGAAGCCCATGGACTCCTTGTCGTTCAGGTCCATCGCCTCCACCGCCTTCTCAGTGGCGCCTGTCTGCTGACAGATCATGAAAGCCGTCATCGCGACCGCGGCCACGATCAGCGGGGCTGCCGCCGCCCCTCCGGAAACCACCGCGACGATGCCGACCACGATCCAGGACAGACCCACGCCGATCCAGCCGAATGCCATGCCGACCTTTGCGCTGGTGTCCGCCTCTTTTTGTTTTTCTTTGATTTCCTTCAGCTTTTCCATGATTTCATCGTGTTTTTGCTGGCGGGCTTCCTTGCTGTCGGCTATGCGTTCCTCCGCGGTCCTGATCTGGTCCTGGCCCTGTTTCTGCTGAACGGCATACAGCAACAGGATCATCACGTCGGCATCCATCTTTTTCGGCAATGCCAGTGCCGGAACGGTTCCGCCTTCGAAATCCGACATCATCAGGATCATGCCGTCGCCGGCTTCGGTACCGACCGAGGATCGCGGCCCGTGCGTGGTGGGCGGCGGGGTATACGCCGGGTCCGGATCCACCCTGGCGGGGGCTGTTGGTGCCTGTATGCCTGACATTTTCCTGGTCTCCATTCCGTTCGTTACATTTGTGGTGCCTGCGCCGCTGAATTCATCGGCTCGCCGCACTTTCGGCCAGTTGTGCCTTCAGCAGCCTCGCCTTCGCATGCCAAGGCTCGCTCGAGGCGCCTTCACCGGCGGTATCGAGTGCCTGGTTCAGGCGGATGGCCGCCAGGTCTGTGTGTCCGGCGGCGATCAGGCATTCGAGTACCTGCATTTCCAGGCCGGCATCGAACTCGTCGCAAAGACCCGTGGCGAATGCGAACGCCGCCGCCGCGCCGAGATGGTCGTTCTGCTTCTGCCTGCAGATCCCGAGCGCCTGCCAGTAGAGGGCGTTCTCGTGGTCGTACAGGCACAGCAGCGCCAGGCTGCTCAATGCCTCGGCCCGATGGCCGCAGGCGTATAGCTGCCGGGCAACGCCGTAGAGGCTGTCGAGGGCGTCATTCGAGATGCCGCGGGCGGCAGCCAGCGTCTTCTTGCCGTCGAGCAGTGCGCGGAGATCGGCGACGACGCCCGTCACGGGTCGCGCGGGCGGCTTCGCCGATGCCTTTCCGTTTTCCACCGCCTGGTTCATGGGTTCAGGGTCCTGTTGTCCAATTCGTTTCGGATTCGGTGTCAGTCGGCCAAGCGGGTCGCTAGCGGGCCATATTGCTGGTGATGGTCTGCATCAACTGCTTGATGTTCTGCAGAACGCCGTCGGCAGCCGTCATGGCCTGTTGTGCCTTGTTTACCGCGGTCTTCAGCGACAGCATTCGCAGGTCATTGTTGCTGCTCAGTTGATCGACGTAGTTGCTGATCTGGGCCTGGGCGTGTCCGAAGTCCTCGATGGACGGGGGGTCGCCATAGCCGGTGGTGTCGAGGCCGTGAGCGTTCATCCAGGCAATCAGTGCCTCGGTGTCGGTCTGCGGTGCACCACCGGCGACGCTGAATCCGTCACCCCAACCGGGACCGACATTGAAAAACGGCCTTACCGGTGTAGTTTCATCTCTATCGCCGCCGCTTGGCTCCGGCCGTTCGAACTCGCCATCGACCCTGGCATCCGTTACCGCGTTGAGCCACCTGTTGGCCTCTTTGATCAGGTTGACCTGTTGCTGCATCTCCCGGGTTTTCTCTGCCGTCACGTCGCTCATGGCGACATAGCGCTGCTGCAGAACGAACATCACGGCTTCCAGGGTTGACACCTTCACCTGCTTGCCGTCCACGGTGATCTCAAACTGATGATCTTCGGCGATGTAGTTCCACTGATTATTGTCAGGGGTTTCGTTGGCGGCGGATACCGCGGCTTCTTCCGACATTGCTAACTCCTGCTATGGGTTTCCCGTTCAGATCCTGATCATCTCGCGGCGCCGCCGGTGAGGCTTTCTGGTCTGCCGGTAGCCTGACTCGGCCATCAGGCCGCTCTCCTCTTCCTTGAGCTCCCTCTCGAGTTCCGCGAGGTCGTCGTCCACCATTTTTCGCAGTGCGGGGGAACAGTTCGCGCTGCGCGCCATGTCCCGCAGAATGAACTCGTCCTCAATGCCCATTTCCCGGAAGAAACGTGTCATGCGTTCAGATGTCTCCCGCGCTTCGGCAATGGTGGCTTCCATTTCCGCGATCAACGGGTCTATGCGATTCAGGCGTCCATGGTCTTCGGTCATGGGTTGCTTGTTCATTGCTGTCTGCGCTGCCTCCGGGCATGTGTCGGGGCGCTTGGACAACCACGGTCTGGAAAGGTTCATTGCCCCGGATTCCGGCGGTTTGGCGCGCGGGGTCCGGGATCGAACTCCGGGATCAAAATAATAGAAAGCCGTGACCGCTTCGTGAGATTTGCGTGATAAATCCCCGGCAAGCTTGTTCCCCCCAAACGGAGTACTGCAGGAAAGTTCATATGAGCGTTGTTTTCCGGGTTACCCAGACGGCTCCGGCCGGGATACGGGGTGATTCCGCTGTTGTCGTCCCTGTTTCCGGCTCCCGGGCGTGTCCTGGCGGGCGGAGTGACCAGCACCGATGAGGCCTGCGTAGGTGCGGTTCGATCGGTGTGACCCCAGGGGCAGAATCGTTGACGGAGCGACGAAAGCTCGCGACGGTGCCCGGGCGGATTCGGGTGCGGATGCAGACCGTGAACTGGTGCGCCGTTTCAAGAGTGGCGACAAGAAAGCGTTCGATCTGTTGTTCACGCGCTACCAGTACAAGATTTTCAGCCTGGTTCGACGCTATCTGCACGACGCGGACGAAGTCCAGGACGTGGCACAGGAGGTGTTTGTCAAGGCGTTGAGAGGTCTGCCGCGATTTCGGGAAGAGAGCGCGTTCTACACCTGGCTCTATCGTATCGCCGTCAATACGGCCAAGAACCACATCATTGCCGCGGGCCGCCGTCCGCCGGACGTGGACATCGATGTGGAGGATGCGCAGTTCAGGGACGGCGCCTACCTGCTGCGGGATTCGGAAGACCCGGCGGCTTCGATTGCCAGGGACGAACTGTCCCTGGCCATTCATCGGGCCATGAGCGCGCTGCCTGACGAGCTGCGCGATGCATTGGCGCTGCGCGAAATCGACGGAATGAGCTACGAGCAGATTGCCTGTTTGCTCGGGTGCCCCGTGGGCACGGTGCGGTCGCGGATTTTCCGGGCGCGCAAGGCGATCGATGAGCGGATCCGCCCGCTCTTAGGGTAGTTCGGTGGACCCCATCAGGTAGCGGTCGATCTCCCGGGCGGCCTCTCTGCCTTCGTTGATGGCGCGCACTACGAGCGACTGGCCGCGGCGGCAATCGCCGGCGGCAAAGACCGTCTCCATGCTCGTCTGGTATCTGCCGTACTCCGCCCGGTAGTTGCTGCGTTCGTCGTAGGCGATCTCGAGCGGGTCTGAAACGGCGTGCTCCGGGCCGAGAAATCCCATGGCGAGCAGCACCAGGTCTGCGGGCCACTGCCTTTCCGTGCCGGGCAGGTTCTCGAAGCGGCCGCCCTTGAACTCGACGTCGACGGTGCAGATTCCGGCTACGCTGCCGTTGCCGCCGCTTAAGAATTCCGTCGACGAGATGAGATAGACCCGCGGGTCGCTGCCGAACCTGGCCGCTGATTCCTCGTGGCCGTATTCGGTGCGGAAGATCACCGGCCAGGTCGGCCAGGGATTGTGCGGCGCCCGGGTAGCGGGCGGGCGCGGGAACAGCTCGAAATTGGTCAGGCTCCGGCACTCATGGCGCAACGCTGTGCCGATACAGTCGGTGCCCGTGTCGCCGCCGCCGATGACGATCACGTCCTTGCCCTTCGCGGAGATGTAGTTGCCGTCCGCCAGATTCGAGTCGAGCAGGCTCCGGGTATTCTTCGTCAGGAATTCCATGGCGAAGTGAACGCCCTCCAGTTCCCGGCCCGGTATGGGCAGGTCACGGGGAACCGTCGCACCGGTTGCGAGCAGCACGGCATCGTATTCGGCCTCCAGGGTACGCACGTCGACGGTGCCGCCCCTGCCGTCGCCGACCGGCGCGTTGACCCGGAATTCCACCCCTTCCTCCCGCATCTGGTCGAGGCGCCGCTCGACAATCCCGTTCTTGTCGAGCTTCATGTTTGGAATGCCGTACATCAGCAGGCCCCCGATGCGGTCTTCGCGTTCGAAGACGACGGTTCGATGCCCGGCCCGGTTCAGTTGCTGTGCCGCGGCGAGCCCCGCCGGCCCGGAACCGACCACGGCCACGCCTTTGCCGGTCTGCCCGGCAGGGGGCTCGGGTACGATCCAGCCCTCATCGAAGCCCTTGTCGACGATGGCCATCTCGATGTTCTTGATGGTCACTGCCGGGTCGGTGATGCCCAGTACGCAGGCGCCTTCGCAGGGCGCCGGGCACACCCGGCCGGTGAACTCGGGAAAGTTGTTGGTGTTGTGCAGGCGGTCGAGGGCTTCGCGCCAGTGTCCCCGGTAGATGAGGTCGTTCCACTCCGGAATGAGATTGTGGATGGGGCAGCCGTCCTCCGACTGGCAGAAGGGCACGCCGCAGTCCATGCAGCGGGCGCCCTGCTCGGTCAGCCGCCGCTCGTCGTGGCCGGTGTAGATTTCGCGGAAGTCCAGCAGGCGCTCGCGCGCATCGCGATAGGGTGCCGCGTCCCGGGCGTATTCCATGAATCCCGTGGTCTTGCCCATTCCTGCTTACCCGGCGGCGACGGCGGTCTTCTGCTGTTCGAGAACCCGCTTGTAGTCGACGGGCATGACCTTGACGAACTGTGCGACGCTGCCCCGCCAGTCATCGAGGACGGATCGGGCCACGGTGGAGCCGGTGAAGGCCAGGTGCCGCTCGATGAGCCCGCGTACCTCCGCCAGGTCGCCGTTGGACCGGAGCGGTTCGAGTTCCACCATCTCGGGATTGCAAAGCTCCCCGAAGTCGCCCGCGGGGTTCCAGACGTAGGCGATGCCGCCGCTCATGCCGGCGGCGAAGTTGCGGCCGGTGGGGCCGAGTATGACCACGCGGCCGCCGGTCATGTACTCGCAGCCGTGGTCGCCCACTCCCTCGATGACGGCACGGGCCCCGCTGTTGCGCACGCAGAACCGTTCCGCCGCCATGCCCCGGAAGAAGCACTCGCCGGACGTGGCGCCGTACAGCACCACGTTGCCGACCAGGACGTTCTCCTCCGGTACGAAGGTCGACTCCCCCGGCGGATAGATGATGAGCCGCCCACCGGACAGGCCCTTGCCCACGTAGTCGTTGGCATCGCCCTCCACTTCCAGGGTGACGCCCCGGGCGAGCCAGCAGCCGAAACTCTGGCCGGCGCTGCCTTTGAACTTGAAATGAACGGTGCCGTCCGGAAGCATCTCTTGGCCGCAGCGCCTGACAATGGCATTGGAGAGCATCCCGCCCACGACCCGGTTCGTGTTCACGATGGGCAGCTCGTGCCAGACCTTCTCGCCGCGTTCCAGTGCGGGCGCGGCGAGTTCGATCAGGCGGTTGTCAAGCGAGCGGTCGAGGCCGTGGTCCTGGTCGTGCATGGCGTAGCTGCCGAGAAACTCCGGCGGAATCGAGGCCGGCGTCAGCATCCCGGTGAGGTCGATGCCCCTGGCTTTCCAGTGCTCGACCGCCTCGGTGACCTCGAGCGCATCCACGCGCCCGACCATTTCATTGACCGTGCGGAAGCCGAGATCGGCCATGATCTGCCGCAACTCTTTCGCGACCATGAAGAAGTAGTTGATGACGTGTTCCGGCTCGCCCTCGAACTTCTTTCTCAACTGCGGATCCTGGGTGGCGATCCCCACCGGGCAGGTGTTCAGGTGGCACTTGCGCATCATGATGCAGCCGAGGGAGACCAGGGGCGCGGTGGCGAAGCCGAATTCCTCGGCGCCGAGCAGGCAGGCGATGGCCACGTCGCGGCCGGTCTTGAGCTGTCCGTCGGTCTGCAGGACAACCCTGGATCGCAGGTTGTTGACGACGAGTGTCTGGTGCGTCTCGGCGATGCCCAGTTCCCACGGCAGGCCTGCATGCTTGATCGAAGTCAATGGCGATGCGCCGGTGCCGCCGGAATCCCCGGCGATCACCAGGTGGTCCGATCGCGCCTTGGTGACACCGGCGGCCACGGCGCCCACGCCGATTTCCGCGCCGAGCTTGACGCTGATGCGCGCCTCGGGGTTGCCGTTCTTGAGGTCGTGGATAAGCTGCGCGATGTCCTCGATGGAATAGATGTCGTGATGAGGCGGCGGGCTGATGAGCCCGACACCCGGCGTCGAGTGGCGGATGCCCGCGATGATGTCGTCCACCTTGTGGCCGGGCAGTTCGCCGCCCTCGCCGGGCTTGGCGCCCTGCACGATCTTGATCTGCAGTTCATCGGCGTTGGTCAGGTAGTCGATGGTCACGCCGAAGCGGCCGCTGGCCACCTGCTTGATGGCGCTGCGCTTCGAGTCGCCGTTCGGAAGCGGTGTGTAGCGGCGCGCATCTTCCCCGCCCTCGCCGGTATTCGACTTGCCGCCGATACGGTTCATGGCGATGGCCAGCGACTCGTGGGCCTCGGCGCTGATGGAGCCGAAGCTCATGGCGCCGGTGGCGAAGCGCTTGACGATCTCGCTTTCCGGCTCGACGTCGTCGATTTCGATTGAGCCGCCGTTGGCGCCCCTGCGGAAGTTCAGCAGTCCGCGCAGGTTGGCCTTCGCCGTGTTCTCCCGGTTGACGTGCCCGGCGAATCGCCAGTAGGCGCCCTCGTCGTTGGACCGGGAGGCCACCTGCAGGTCGGCGATGGCCTCGGGGTCCCACATGTGGGTGTCGCCGTGCCGGCGCCAGTGAAAATCGCCGGGGTTCGGCAGCACGGCTACGCTGACGTTGCGCCCGGGATAGCCGAGCGCGTGGCGGCGTTCCATCTCCTCGGCGAGCACACCGAGGCCCACACCCTGAACGCGGCTGGCGGTACCCCGGAAAGCCCGTTCGATGACGTCGTCGGCAAGCCCCACGGCCTCGAATATCTGGGCGCCCTTGTACGATTGCAGGGTGGAGATGCCCATCTTGGCCATGACCTTGAGCATGCCCTTGGCGGTGCCCTTGCGGTAGGCGGCGATGACGTCCTCGTTGTTCGTGATATGGGGGGCGTCGTCCAGGTAGCCCTGTTCCCGGGAATCCCACAGGGCCTCGAAAGCCAGATAAGGGTTGATGGCGTCGGCGCCATATCCGGTGAGCAGGCAGTGGTGGTGCACTTCCCGGGCTTCGCCGGTTTCCAGGACGATGCCGATGCGGGTGCGCGCATGGGTCTCGACCAGGTGGTGATGCACGGTGCCGACGGCCAGCAGCGCGCTGATAGGCACCCGGCCGGGGCCGACGGCGCGGTCGGACAGTACGATGAGGCTGTAACCGTCGTCGATGGCGCGGCTCGCCTCGGCCGAGATCCTGTCCAGCGCCGCCTCGAGGCCCTCCCGGCCCGAGCCGGCCGGAAAAGTGATGTCGATGGTCGCGGTTTTCCAGCCCCGGTAATCGAGGTGCCGGATGGCGGCCAGCTCGTCGTTCGACAGTATCGGGTGCGGGATGCGCAACCGGTGCGCATGGGCTTCTGTGGTTTCAAGCAGGTTCCGCTCCGGGCCGCAATAGCACTCGAGCGCCATGATCACCTCCTCGCGGATGGAATCGATGGCGGGGTTGGTCACCTGGGCGAAGCGCTGCTTGAAGTAGTCGTAGAGCATGCGCGGCTTGTCGGACATCACCGCCAGCGCCGCATCGTTGCCCATGGAGCCGAGCGGGTCGCGCAGTTCCTTGACCAGGGGCTGCAGCATGATCTGCATGGTCTCGACGGTGTAGCCGAAGGCATTCATGCGGGCGGTCAGTGTCGATGAGTCCGGTGCCGGAGCCTGGGCGGCGGGAAGTTCATCGAGTTCGATGCGCTGCTTTTCGAGCCACTCGCGGTACGGCCGGGCAGCCGCCCATTCCGACTTGATCTCTTCGTCGGGGATCATGCGGCCCTGGTCGAAGTCGATGAGGAAGATGCGGCCGGGCTGCAGCCGCCCCTTCTTCACGACCGTTTCCGGGTCGACCCGCACCACGCCGACCTCCGAGGCCATGATGCAGCGGTCGTCGTCGGTGATGTAGTAGCGGCTCGGCCGCAGGCCGTTGCGGTCGAGCACGGCGCCGATGTAGGTGCCGTCGGTGAAGGCGATGGAAGCCGGGCCGTCCCAGGGCTCCATCAGGCAGGAGTGGTATTCGTAGAAGGCGCGCCTGGCCGGGTCCATGCCGCCGTGCTGCTGCCAGGCTTCGGGGATCATCATCAGCACCGCTTCCTGCAGCTTGCGCCCGGTCATCAGCAGGAACTCCAGGACGTTGTCGAAGGTGCCGGAGTCGGAGCAGTCGGGCTCCACCACCGGGAAGAGCTTTTCGATGTCGTCGCCGAAGAGCGGCGATGAGACCACCCCCTGGCGGGCGTTCATGGCGTTCTCGTTGCCGAGCAGGGTGTTGATCTCGCCGTTGTGGCACATGAAGCGGTTGGGCTGGGCGCGGTCCCAGGAGGGGAAGGTGTTGGTGCTGAAGCGCGAGTGCACCATGGCCAGGTGCGACTCGAAATCCGGTTCGCTCAAGTCATTGAAAAAGGGCGCCATCTGGACGGGCGTCAGCATGCCCTTGTAGACGATCACCTTGGAGGACAGGGAGCAGATGTAGAACGACTGCCGTTGCTCGAGGCTCTTGTCGCTGCGCAGCAGGTGGGTGGCGTGCTTGCGGACCAGATAGAGCTTGCGCTCGAACTCATCGCCGGTGAGCGGGTTCTTGGCATCGGTGCCGATGAAAAGCTGCGCCATGTGCGGCATGGCTGCGGTGGCCGCATTGCCGATGTCGGCCCCGTCCGGGTCGGTGGGCAAATCCCGCCAGCCGAGCAGCCGCTGGCCGGCATTTTCGATTTCCCGCTCCAGGAGACGCCGGCAGGCCTCTCGCTCGCCTGCATCGGTGGGCAGGAAGACATTGCCGACGCCGTAGCTGCCGCGCGCGGGCAGCTCGATGCCGAGTTCGTCCCGGGCGGCCCGGCGCAGGAAGCGGTCCGGCAGGCCGAGCAGAATGCCGGCGCCGTCGCCGGTGTTCTTCTCATAACCCAGGCCCCCGCGATGCTCCATGCAGCAGTTCATCGACAGGGCATCTTCGACGATGCTCCGGCTCGGGCGCCCCTTGATGTCGCAGATGAAGCCGACGCCGCAGCTATCCTTCTCGAAAGCCGGATCGTACAGCCCTTGCTTCGGGGGCAGGCCGGGTGTCTTCGCTGTCATTGACAGCCCCTCACGCCAATGTCTTATGGGATTCCGCTGGGCTGCCCGCGCACGGAACACGGGTAGAACCGCCGAAAAACTGCCCGTTGACCACTTGCCGCGACCCTGTTGTCAGTATTGTTCGAAGCGCCGGCAAGGGAACGGCTCGCGCCGAAACGCGAACCCCCAAGCATCCCGAAAAAACGCGGTTGAATCAAGTTTCCGGACGTTTCACCATAAGGCGGCGCTTACCCCGGAGGAGGAAACTTGGCCCGCCCGGAGCGCGATGCCTTTCCCGTCGTCGTGCACATCCTGCTGGAACGCGACCGCCGCCTGTTCCTGCTGCGCCGCGCACGCACCGGATTCATGGACGGCTACTACGGCCTGCCGGGCGGCCATCTGAGGCGCGGCGAGAGTGTCACCGAGGCCGCAGCCAGGGAGTGCCTGGAAGAGACGGGCGTGATGCCGGAGGACATCGAACCGCGCTGCGTCCTGCCGTACATTGCCGGCCGCCACCAGGGTCTGAATTTCGTGTTCGAGTCCCACCGGTTCGAGGGGGAACCCGGTGTGAACGAACCGGAACTGTTCGACGGCTTCTGCTGGGCAAGGCGCGACGACCTGCCGGCGAATGCGGCTCCCTGGTTGGCCGATGCCCTGGCCATGCCGCCCGGCCGCTGGTTCCGGGAGTTTCGCTGGGACTGAATCAGCCAGGCGGAAACGCAGAAAATCGCGGGTAGCGCGACGGGCTAGCGATTCGAATCAAACACGTCGTCAAGCGTTGGCGCCTCAAGCACGTTTTCGGCCCACGTCTCCAGATCGGCGACAGACGCTTCGCCCAGCCTTGAGGCCACTTCGGGCGAGAGGAGACCGAACCGCCGCCGGAGCAACCGTTCCAGGAGCGCACGCTCCCCCTCGACGCGACCCTTTTGCATACCTTCTTCGCGGGCCCTTGAGATGATTCCTGCCATGGTGGAATTGTCCTCGCGATACTGCTGTTGATAGCGCCGGTACTCATTGTCGGTGAGCCCGGCGTAGATGTCGATGAATTCGATGTACTTGGCCCGCCTGTCGCTGTCCCGCTCCAGCGTCAGCAATCCGCTGATCGCCTCTGCGTATATCTCGACCTTGCGGTTCTTCGGGCTCTGCATGTTCGGCAGGTTGAGCCGCGCCACCAGGTTGTCGCTCCCCCGCCAGCGTTCGGCGGGGATCTCCTTGAGCTTGCAGGCGAGGGTGTTGAAGGTCAGATAATGACTGCGCTCGGTGCCCAGGGTCAGCGACGCGGGAGCGGTCTCGGCATTCCGCAGGAAAATGGAGACCGGCACCACGCGGTCGGTCTCGAACAGTTCGGCGAGGTCGAGGCAGTAGTGCGCCAGCCGGTGCAGGGAGAAACGCCGGGCGTCGGTCTCTTGTTCGAGCACGAACAGCACTGCCTCGCGGCGGCCGTCGGTCCACTCCACGAGTAGTGGCACATCCAGTTCCCGGAAGCGATTGCCCAGACGTTTCTTGAGTTGTTCCTGTCGCGCCGGGACGATGCGCACCCGATCATCCGGGTCGGGTGCCTCCTCCGGGGCGAAAAACGCCAGAGCATCGCGCGGATAGTCGAGAATCAGGTTCTTGAAGTTCTGGTCGTGGCTGACCGAGTTCGCCATGCATTGCCCCCTGTTCGTTCATCCGCAGGGTCGCGCAAGTACCGGCACACGCGCTATGGGCAACGGCTGAAAAGACTGTGAGAAATCCGCCCTGATCGGCTCAGCGGGCGGTCGGCAAGACCCGCTGCCCACTCGTCCTGAGCAGCCGGGACTACGTTCCCCGAACGGGTCGCTCGCTGCTCGGAAAGCCAATACCGCAAATGATGTTCCCTGCAGTCCCGCGGCGCGCAGGCTGTTCAGCGGAGCCCGCTATCCTCTATATTGATAGGCAGTCCCCGGCCGAACCCCGATCGTTTCGATTCGGGGCGGAGGAGTATTGCTGCATGAAACCGCTTGCGGAATACAACCTGTTTGACGATGCCACCCGTGAGTGTCCGTTCCCCTACTTTCAGGCGATACGGCGCGAGGCCCCGGTCTATTACATGCCGGAAATCGGCGCCTGGTACGTTTCCCGCTACGAGGACGTCCGATACGTCAAGAAGAACCCGCAGATCTTCTCCAACCGGATCTTCGCGTTCGGTGAAAGCCGCGGCGGCACGCGCGACGTGGCGGAAAGCTATCGCAGCGAGCACGGCTGGCACCGGGTGCACACGCTGCAGCGCACCGACCCGCCCGAACACACGAGATACCGCAAACTCATCAACCACGCCTTTTCCGTCAAGCGCATCCGCGGCATGACCGCCTATGTGGAAACCATCGTCAACGACCTGGTGGATGGGTTCATCCACCGCGGCGAGTGCGACTTCGTCCGCGAATTCTCGATACCGCTGCCCTGTACCGTCATCGCCGATCAACTCGGCGTTCCCCGGGACAGGATCGAGGACCTGAAGAGATGGTCGGATGCGATGCTGGCACCGGGCGGCGGCTATATCGGCGAGGCCGAGGCGCTTGCGTGCGGAAAGCTGGTGGTCGAGGCGCAGCGTTTCTTCGCGGGTATCATCGAGCAACGGCGGCGCCGGCCCCGGGACGACATCATCTCCGACGTGGTGCACGCCAAAGTACCCGATGCGGATACCGGCGAGGACCGGCATCTCAGCATGCACGAACTGCTCGACCTGCTCGACCAGTTGCTCACCGGCGGCAACGAGACCACGACAAACGCCATTGCCTCGGGACTGATGCTGCTGCTGCAGCGCCCCGGCACCATGGAGCGATTGCGCAGAGAGGAGAAACTGCTGCGCAACTTCATCGAGGAGACGCTGCGTTACGAATCGCCGGTGATCCACCTCTGGCGCGTCACGATGGAGGACACCGAACTGGGTGGCGTCGAACTGCCGAGGGGCACCACCCTGGCGCTCGGCTACGCGTCGGCGAACCGGGACGAGGCGGTTTTCGAGGACGGGGAAACCTTCGATATCGAGCGCCGCAAGGCGGGGGCGCACCTGGCCTTCGGTTCCGGCCCTCACCATTGCCCGGGCGCGGCGCTGGCGCGCCAGGAAATGTTCTCCACGTTCACCGTCCTCCTGAACCGCCTGGACAAGATTCGCCTCAAGGATCCGGCGGATCGTTTCGAACACCTGCCCAGCAGTTTTCTCCGTGGCTTGCGGGAGTTGCAGATCGCGTTCGACGTACGAAACCCGGATCGCCACGGGCCCGGAGCCTCCTGGTATTGACCGCCATGGGCTGCCTCGACGGAAAGCGCATGGTGATCACCGGGTCTTCCCGTGGCCTGGGGCGGGCGTTTGCGATTGCCGCCGCTGCGGAAGGCGCCGGTGTTATCGTAAACGGCACCAACGAAAGCGCACTTGCGGAGGCAGTGCGGGCCATCAAGGCGAACAACGGCCGCGTCGTACCGGTGCCCGGGTCCGTGGCCGAGCCGGAAGTGGCCGAGCGGCTGGTGCGCACCTGCGTGGAGCGGTTCGGCGGCATCGACGTGATGGTGAACAACGCCGGCATCGTCCGCGACCGGACGCTGTTGAGGATGTCCGTCGAGGACTGGGACGAGGTGGTCCGGGTGAACCTGCGCGGGGCGTTCCTCTGCACGCAGCAGGCGGCGCGGGCCATGCGCGAGAACGGCGGTCACATTATCCAGGTCATCTCCGCCTCGGGCCTGGTGGGCGGTTTCGGCCAGGGCAACTACGCGGCGGCCAAGGAAGGCATGATCGGCTTGCTCCGCACCTCGCTGCTCGAATTCGACCGCTACGGCATACGCAGCAATGCGCTCTGGCCGGTGGCGCAGACGGGCATGACCCAGGTGGTTTTCGAGCGCGCCCGGGCGGCCGCCGCCCAGCGGGGCGAGGCAGCGCCGGACCCGGTCGAAATGGGTTTCGGCCTGCCGGAAGAGGTGGCAGCGGGCCTCGTCTGGCTCGCCAGTGACGGCGCCGCCCGCTTCAACGGCCAGATCCTGAGTTTCAATGGCCGCAAGACGGGCCTGTGGACCCATCCGGCCGAGGTGCACGGGGAATACCGCGACACACCCTGGACCGTCGAGGAACTCGACGCCTATTACAGGGACATCGACCCACAGCCCGTCAATCCGCCGGTGCGTGCGCGATCTCCGGCGAAGTAGACGCTTGTACCCGGGTTCTGCTATGGCGTCTCGGTGTCGCCGGTCCTGTATTGCGGGAATTCCTCTCTGATTACCCTGCGTAGCGTCTCTTCCAGGCCTTCCTGTTCGTTCGGGGCCTGTGAATCGATGTGCATCCTCAATGCTGCGTTGATCAGGGTCTGATAATTGCCGCCTCCCGCCGCGTGGACCCGACCCCTGAACCAATCCAGGATGTCGTCGTCAATACGAATGGTGATTCGTGTTTTGCCACCCGGAGTTTGCACGACGGGGCCGCGCTTTGCGTTCGAAAAGTCGTAGCTGGTCTTCACGTTTGCCTGCCAATCCTCCAATGATGCTCATGATAATCCCGGCTCTCCGAAGGCATTGCCTTTCGGGGCGAGACGATTCGAATGGCGTCGTTCCTCAGCGTATGGACGACCACGAGTACCCGACCCAGACTGTCCATTCCCATGGTGACGGATCTTTCTTCCTCGGCGTAGGGATCCGGGATCGTCATTGCCAGTTCGTCTTCCAATACCGATATGGCGTCCGCGAAATCGACCCGGTGCTTCTTCCTGTTGCTGCGTGCCTTGTAGTCGTCCCACTCGAAAGTCATGCTGGCGATTGTATGTACACTTGTACACCATTAGCAATGGCCAGAGTCCGCAAGCTCGATTGTCACGCGCAGAGACGGCGCTTATTACTTGGAGGATTCGCCGGTAACTTCTGAATGACTTGCAAGCTAGAATAGGCGCCCCAGCAACCGGGAAGTGACATGCCAGAACCCGTTCGAGTGACCGTAACCGGGGCGGCGGGCCAGATCGGCTATGCGCTGATCTTCCGCATTGCGGCCGGCGAGATGCTTGGCAGTGACCAGCCGGTGATCCTGCAGTTGCTTGAGATTACGCCGGCCCTCGATGCCCTGCGCGGGGTGGCAATGGAACTGGACGACTGCGCTTTCCCGCTGCTCGCCGGCGTCGTGCAGACGGACGACCCGGATGTCGCCTTCGATGGCGCAGACTACGCGCTGCTGGTGGGTTCCCGCCCCCGTACCGCCGGCATGGAACGCAGCGACCTGCTCGAAGCCAATGCGGCGATCTTCTCGGTGCAGGGCAAGGCGCTCAACGATCATTCCGCCCGGGACGTGAAGGTGCTGGTGGTCGGCAATCCCGCCAACACCAACTGCCTGATCGCCCAGCGCAACGCGCCGGACCTCGACCCGCGCAACTTCACGGCGATGACCCGCCTGGATCACAACCGCGCCGTGGGCCAACTGGCGGCGAAGACGGGGTGTTCCGTTGCCGAGGTCTCGGGGCTTGCCATCTGGGGCAATCACTCCACCACCATGTACCCCGACATT